>NZ_OSDX01000055.1:0-27658 GCF_900382755.1 Vibrio sp. Evd11 | reverse complement strand
TTAGAGCTTGAGAGACATCCATAAAAAAATCCAAGTGCATTAAATACACTTGGATTTTGACAGCTCTGAAGGATCGTTCAACCGATCACTTTAGTTCTAACTGATCGGCATTAGACCAACAGGTCGACTTTTTTATTGCTTAAGCTTTTATCACTTTAAGAAAATCTGATGCTCATTCAAGCTTAATCTATCAACAAGTCTCGATTAGCTTTTTTTACCGCAACATTGTTTGAATTTCTTGCCACTTTCACACGGACATAAATCGTTTCGACCAATGTCTTTAAACGGGTTCACGCTTTGTGACTTATTACCCAACATGGCTTCATCTGCCGCAAGTGCCACTTCAGAAATCATCAAATCAATCTGACCAACCAAGTCAGCAAGCGATGGCGGATTCTGAAGGCCAGCAGCGACCATTTGTTGTTGGGTTTGTTCTTCGTCGATCGCCAGCATCAATGTAGTTAGCAGCGCTTGTAGCATACGCAGCGTACCATCCGCCACGGTCACACTTTGCCACTGCTCTTCAATCGTAGGCCAAACCATCATAAAGCCTTCCGCGAAATCAGCGAATTGCTCGTTAAAGTCACCTTCCGCAAACACATCGGCTAGTAAGTATTCACTACGCTGAATCAGGTTGTGCTGACGGTTAATTTGTTCCGTCACGATTGTTACCAGCTCTTTACCCGCTTCAGGTGCGACGATAGCCAGCCACTCTTCTGGATCTAATGGTTTAGTCGCTAGGTTAGACGCAAGGATTGCACCTTCAATAAACTGCGGTGTAATGTCTGTAACTTGTTCTGGTAGGCTTAATAATTGATATGTCATGAAAGCTCGATTGTTTTAAATCATTTTGTCCATTATAGCGTTATCAAGCCCAGCATGTCGCCACTAACAGCTCAAGTAAACATGACAACAGGAGCCCCACTCTCGTAGTGACAATCCTGTGAGCAAGCCGTACAATCACGCATCTTAATTTTTGGTCCACTCAGTTTCGGTAAAAAAACAGCATGCGAGTAATACTTGGCCCTATGGAGGGCGTTCTTGATCATCTAATGCGCGAAATTCTTACAGAGATTAATGACTATGATCTCTGTGTCACTGAATTCGTGCGTATTGTTGATCAACTTCTTCCCCCGCATGTCTTCCACCGTATTTGTCCTGAATTACACCAAGGCTCTCAAACCATGGCAGGTGTACCTATTCACCTCCAACTTCTTGGACAGCACCCAAATTGGATGGCTGAGAATGCCTTCCAAGCGGCCAGCTTAGGCGCTAAAGGCATCGATATTAACTTTGGGTGCCCTGCGAAAGCGGTGAATAAAAGCAATGGTGGAGCGTCGCTGCTCAAAGAACCTGAGCTCATCTATCAAGTGGTGAAAGCTTGCCGAGAAGCGGTCCCTGCGCACATTCCCGTGTCTGCAAAAATTCGATTAGGTTGGGAACACCCTGAAGAATGCTTTGAAATTGTCGACGCGATCGAGCAAGCAAAAGCTGACGAACTTACCGTGCATGCGCGAACCAAAGTTGGCGGCTACAAAGCCAGCGAAATCAAATGGGATTACATCAACCAAATAAGAGAGAAGACCTCTCTGCCGTTGATTGCGAATGGGGAAATTTGGAACTATCAAGATGGCCAAGATTGTATTGAGGCAACGGGCGTCGATTCATTAATGGTCTGCCGCGGCGCTTTTAATATTCCAAACCTTGGTAATGTCGTTAAGCACAACCACCAGAAAATGCCGTGGGATAGAGTGATCGCACTCTTACTGCGCTATTCAGAGTTTCAAATTAAAGGGGATAAAGGCATGTACTACCCCAATAGAGTGAAACAATGGTTTGTCTATTTAAGTAAAGGCTACCCTGAAGCGAACGAACTGTTTAAAGAAATTCGTACTTTCAAGAAAGCGCCGCCTATCGTAGAGCGCCTACAACGCTATCAAGAAGAGCATTTCCACTCAGCTTAATATGTCTTAGCCAGGAAGAGCCATCAGCCCCTCTCCTCCTTTAAAGCGCAAGATTTCAGTAACATGGTTAAAACTCGATTCGGTCTTTACCGGTCGTCTTAGCCACGTACAGTTTTTCATCGGCGTACTTAAATATCTCTTCAAAGTTGAGTTTGCTTTGCTCCGTTTCAACAATGCACACGCCGCCAGATACCGTGAAGCCATTAGGGATGATATCCTCAGATTTAGAGCAAACCGCACTTTTTACACGCTGCAATGTTCTGATCAATGTTTCTCGATCATCCCCTTTCAGATAGACAACGAACTCTTCACCACCAAATCTCGCTGCAACATCACTACTTCGAATGCTATTACTTATCTGGCACGACATATAACGGATGACATCGTCGCCTTTATCGTGGCCGAAGGTGTCATTAATCGACTTGAAATCATCGATATCAAATACCGTTAAAGCAAACAACTGATCATGTTCTACGCTGCGCCAAAACGCTTCTAAACCACGTCGATTCAATAACCCTGTCATTGAGTCTTTAGCTGCCAGTTCTTTGAAGTAGCCGCGTTCGATATTGGAGTTAACATAAAAGAAAATCGTAACCGAAAACAGGTACACAATCACAGCGACGATTAGGCTGTCTTTCTCATAAACGAAGAAGTGACGAATCTCATTCACAATATCTAACTCATAATACATCGCGTGGTGAGATGCTACACCTTCGAAATCTATCTTACGATAGAAAGTTGCGGTATCACTCGGATTAACCAAGGTAGTATCAATAATATCAATCCTACCCGCTAGATGCTTATTCGAAGTAGCAAGTAATTTGTCCGCGTAAATACCGATTGACAACATCCCCTGATGCACGCCCTTGTGAAATACCGGAATGGTCATACTGATCATGCGGTCAAGAGAGTCAAACCGATAAGCGGGACCAGACAACGTTACTTGATCTGGGTTATTGGCTGTCTTTTGCCAGTAAGGACGGCTTTTGATGGTTGAAAGCAGTTCTTTACCTAAGCCTTTGGCAAAATCTTCCGGTGATGAAATTACATAGCCGCGTGTATCAATAAAATGTACACCGTTATGGGACTCGTCCAGTTGGGATAAAAAGGACAGGATAGGCGCCAGTGCAATCTTTTCTGACGCGCTTTTGTAGCTATCACTCGTTTCAGAGCACAACGACTCTTCTCCGACCAACATATAATTAATATCGACCGAAGGAATATCAGAAGTCTTTCCGTCAGCGAGCAGTAAGCTATCGATAGGCCAAATTTGACAAAGACCATCCACCACTTGTTTATTGTGATCGAGGAAAAGAGGGTTGCCTGACTTGTAGTAGTTTGAAAAGCTATAGTCTAACGCGGTAACGACTTTAGTGGTTCGCTTAAACACCTCTTCAATACGTTGAAATTCACCGCTGATGTCTTTCTCTACCGAGTCAAAATGGTTCTTTGCAATCAAGCTAAGTAACATCGCTGCGATCACAGCAGGGAAACCAAAAACAAAGGTAAGGCTAAAGTGCCTGTTAACTTTCATATCATGTGCTCTTTGCGCTTAGCTATTTTCATTTACCCCGTTAATATTATGACATTGATCACCAATTCGCTCGACGTAAAATAATGTAAATTGATATTCCACACGCAGCTAACGGTCAAATAACCGCTTACAAATGAATAAAATAGAGAGGCGCCAACATATAGAGCAGGTTAGTTCTGTTTATCTGAGCCCATTCCAATGCTGTTAATAATATGACTTGTGGCCTATTAGATCAACTAACACCGAACTCAATTCACCGGCTAACGATTGCACGATCAATCACAGACTGAGGCACTGTCACGCCAAGCTCGCGAGCAGCATCTAGATTCACCACCAACTGAGAACTTTGCGCAGTTTTTACACTTAGCTCGCTAGGCTCCTGCCCATCCAAAATTGCAGCTACATATTCAGCGGTTTGAACACCCACATTATAGTAATCAAGTACAATACCCGCGATCGCGCCTTTGTCTACATAAAACAGGGCGCCCGCTACAACAGGCGTACTGGCTTGGTTTGCAGCTCGCATTAGACCATCTACTCCACTCCCAACAGTGTTGTCTGTTAATCCATAAATGACATCTGATTGTTTGGCCAAAATTTTTGTCTTTCTCTCAACATCGGAGGCACTAAGCACGGTTTCTTCGCGTAAGGTAATTCCAAAACTCTTGGTCACTGTTCGCAACAATTTGATAATGGCAACAGCATTGGCCTCGGCAGGGTTATAAACGACGCCTATAGTGTTTGTGTCAGGTAGTATTTCTCTAATTAACGAAACGTGTTGAGCTACCGGTGATAAATCAGACAGACCAGTAACATTTTGTCTGGGCTTATCCAATTGTTTCACTAAACGAGCGCTAATCGGATCAGTGACCGCAGTGAAAACAATTGGGATTGATCGAGTTGCAGAGACCAAAGCTTGAGCTGTTGGCGTGGCGATGCCGACCAAAACATGAGGGTTGTCACTCGCAAGTTTTCTTGCAATTTTTGCTGCTTTTGCAGGCTTCCCATCAGCTAGAGCATAAGTAAATTCCAAGTTTTTTCCAGGTTCATACCCTTTTGCCTCTAGACCATCTAAAAGCCCCGAACGCACAGCATTCAAATCATCGTTATCTATAATTTGTGCAACTGACACCTTGGAAATCGCCGCTAAAGCATGGCCAGCCGACAACAAAAAAACAAGGCTAACCACCAATAACTTTCTTAAAAAATTCATAATCATACCCTAAATCAAGATCTAGTTATTATTCAACAAAGAGAGCAAAACAACCCCCTAATGACAACTTTAACACTAGCAAAAAACCTGGATATTTAATGAACAAAAAATACAACATCGATCGAATTAAGAGAGGAAAATTAAGGATAATTTCAGGATATGCTAAAAAGCAAGACGAACATACTAACCAGTGAACAGCCGAATGATCGTGTACAAACGGTTCACATTCAAAAAAGAAAGCTGAGGATTCCTTTAAAACCAACGCTCCATTGAGGACTTATCTAACTGGCGAAATGCACGATTCAAAATGATTGCCAATTCTTTATAGCGAGGGCGTGACTTCATAGGCTCTAACGCAAAACCCGTTTCAGTAATCTTCTCATGCAGCTCGCGATACCACGATACGAGTGCTGGCGGAAGTTGTGTATTTGAGCGATTGCCCAACCACCACATGCCTTGAAGCGGCAAGCTGATTGCAAACAAAGCCATAACCACAGCTTGTGGCATCGCTTGGTAATTATTAAAGACCATTTGCGTAAGAACGCTGATAGCAGCAATCGCTGGCATCACCTTCACACCAAAGCGCGTCGCTTTAATGATTCGTTGCTCAGGGAAAATAGCGTTTAACTCTTTTCGAACAGGCCAGAGATCCATGTACTTTTGGCCATCTTTTAAACTGTTAGCTAAACCAACTCTATTGCTCATATGAGTCTCCCATTAAAAAAAAGTTGAAATCATCAACTAAAAACACAAAAATTTGACGAAAAATAATATTATTTCAAATTTTTTTGTTATATTTGCACAATATCGCTATTATTTGCAGACCTCAATCTCATTGTTGCCCTTATTTACAATTTAAGCAACTTTGAGAAGACTTCTGCAAGGAATGCACAAGCCTCTTTTTTGATAAAGAGCGCTTTCACTTTATACGGAAATTAACGTTTTTTTGACCAAGGTTAGTACGTAATCCTATGTGTTTCGACTATTCTTGAGATTAATTTTCATCCTTAACTGATTTCGATCAGAAAAATAAACAGGTAGTCATTAATGTCTAAGCTAGTTTTAGTTTTAAACTGTGGTAGTTCTTCTCTTAAATTCGCTGTTGTTGACGCAGAAACAGGTGCTGAGCACCTAACAGGTCTAGCAGAATGTCTTCACCTTCCCGAAGCTCGTATCAAGTGGAAACTTGATGGTAAACACGAAGCTCAACTAGGCGATGGCGCAGCTCACGAAGAAGCACTAGCGTTTATGGTAGAAACTATTCTTGCTTCTAAGCCTGAGCTTAAAGAAAACCTTGGCGCGATCGGTCACCGTATCGTTCACGGTGGCGAGCTGTTCACTCAATCTGCACTAATCACTGACGAAGTTCTTAAGGGTATTCACGACGCTGCGACTTTCGCGCCTCTTCACAACCCAGCTCACATCATTGGTATCGAAGCTGCTAAGCACAACTTCCCTGAGCTTAAAAACGTTGCTGTATTTGACACTGCATTCCATCAAACAATGCCTTCTGAGTCTTACCTATACGCTCTACCGTACAACCTGTACAAAGAGCACGGTATCCGTCGTTACGGCATGCACGGTACTTCTCACCTGTTCATTACTCGTGAAGTTGCAGGCCTACTAAACAAGCCAGTTGAAGAAGTTAACATCATCAACTGTCACCTAGGTAACGGCGCTTCTGTATGTGCAATCAAAAACGGTCAATCTGTAGATACTTCTATGGGTCTTACTCCTCTTGAAGGTCTTGTAATGGGTACACGTTGTGGTGACCTAGATCCTGCGATCATCTTCCACCTACACGACGCTCTTGGTTACTCTGTTGAAGAAATCAACAACATGCTAACTAAAGAATCTGGTCTTGCTGGTCTAACTGAAGTGACTTCTGACTGTCGTTTCGTTGAAGACAACTACGGCGAGAAAGAAGAAGCAACTCGTGCAATGGACGTGTTCTGTCACCGTCTAGCTAAGTACGTTGCTGGTTACACTGCAACTCTAGAAGGTCGTCTAGACGCAATCACTTTCACTGGCGGTATCGGCGAGAACTCTGGCCCAATCCGTGAAATGGTTCTTAACCGCCTAGGCATCTTCGGCATCGAAGTTGACGGTGAAGCTAACCTTAAAGCTCGTTTCGGCGGCGAAGGTACTATCACTACAGCTAACAGCCGTATCCCTGCAATGGTTATCTCGACTAACGAAGAGCTAGTAATTGCTGAAGACACTGCGAAACTAGCAGGTCTTTAATTGATTTTCCTGACTAGCTTCACTCGAAGCTAGTCAGTTTTTCATATCAAGAAAATGGGGCTCAACTTCTATTCCTACCCCAATATGTTTATCGGTGGGAATAGCGGTTGAGCTTTTTTTATTTCCAATAGTCAAAGGTGTTCGTCAATGTCCCGTACTATTATGCTTATCCCTACAAGCGCTGGTGTTGGTCTTACTAGTGTTAGCATGGGTGTTCTTCGCGCTATGGAGCGTAAGGGCGTAAGTGTTTCTTTCTACAAGCCAATCGCTCAACCTCGTAGCGGTGGTAACCAACCTGATTTAACGTCTACTATCATCAGCGCAAACAGCGACATTAAGATTGGTGAGCCAATCGCAATGACTAAAGCTGAAGCTTTGATCGGTAGCGAAAAAATGGACGAGCTTCTAGAGTCTGTTGTTGAGCAATACAACAAGATCAACAAGGACGCAGAAGTAACGCTTATCGAAGGTCTAGTACCTACTCGTAAGCACCCATTTGCTAACCAAGTGAACGCGGAAATCGCTAAAACACTAGGCGCAGAGATCGTATTCGTTGCGACTCCGGGTACATACAACCCTATTCAGCTTAAAGAGCACATCGAAGTAGCATGTTCTAACTTCGGTGGCACTAAAAACAAGAACATATCAGGCGTTATTATTAACAAACTGAATGCTCCTGTTGATGAAGCTGGCCGTACTCGCCCTGACCTTTCTGAAATCTTCGATGATGCAGATAGCGCTCAACAAGCGAACCTTGAAGTAATGCAAATCTTCAACTCTAGCCCTATCCGTGTTCTTGGCTGTGTGCCATGGAGCATCGACCTAATCGCTACTCGTGCGGTTGATATGGCTAAACACCTTAACGCTGAAATCGTTAACGAAGGTGAAATCTCAACTCGTCGTATTAAGAGCATCACTTTCTGTGCACGTTCTCTACCGCACATGATTGAGCACTTCAAGCCAGGTTCACTGCTAGTAACTTCTGCAGACCGTCCTGACGTTATCGTTGCTGCGGCTCTTGCTGCGAAAAACGGTGTTGAAATTGGCGCAATCCTACTGACTGGCGGTTACGACATTCCAGAAAGCATTGCTAACCTTTGTGCACCAGCATTCGCTTCAGGTCTACCGATCTTCAAGGCTCAAGGTAACACTTGGCAGACATCTCTTAACCTACAGAGCTTCAACCTAGAAGTACCTGCAGACGATAAAGAACGTATCGAATTCGTTAACGATCACGTTGCTAGCCACATCGATGGCCCTTGGATTGATTCTCTATCTGAAGGTACTCAAGGCATTCGTCGTCTAAGCCCACCAGCATTCCGTTACCAATTAACTGAATTTGCTCGTAAAGCGGCTAAGCGTATCGTTCTTCCTGAAGGTGATGAGCCACGTACTGTTAAAGCAGCTTCTATCTGTGCTGAGCGCGGTATCGCAACTTGTGTGCTTCTTGGTAACCCAGACGAAATCCGTCGCGTTGCTGCACAACAAGGTGTTGAACTAGGCGCTGGCGTTGAGATCATCGATTCTGCATCTGTTCGCGAAAACTACGTAGCTCGTCTAGTAGAACTTCGTGGCGCTAAAGGTATGACTGAAGTTGTTGCTCGTGAGAAGCTAAACGATTCAGTATTCCTAGGCACTATGATGCTTGAAGCGGGTGAAGTTGACGGCCTAGTTTCTGGTGCTGTTCACACAACGGCGAACACAATCGTTCCTCCGTTCCAGATCATCAAGACGGCTCCTGATGCTTCTATCGTATCTTCTATCTTCTTCATGCTTCTGCCTGATCAAGTGCTTGTATACGGTGACTGTGCGATCAACCCAGATCCAACAGCGGAACAGCTTGCTGAAATCGCTATCCAATCTGCAGATTCTGCTGCAGCATTCGGTATCGACCCACGTGTTGCTATGATCTCTTACTCTACTGGTGAATCTGGTAAAGGTGCAGACGTAGATAAAGTACGTGAAGCAACCAAACTTGCTCAAGCGAAACGTCCTGATCTCGTGATCGACGGTCCTCTTCAGTACGACGCAGCAATCATGGAAAACGTAGCCGCTTCTAAAGCGCCTAACTCTCCAGTTGCAGGTAAAGCGACAGTATTCGTATTCCCAGACCTAAATACTGGTAACACGACTTACAAAGCTGTACAGCGTTCAGCAGACCTAGTGTCTATCGGTCCAATGCTTCAAGGTATGCGCAAGCCAGTAAATGACTTGTCTCGTGGCGCTCTAGTAGATGATATCGTTTACACAGTAGCTCTAACGGCTATCCAAGCAGACCAAGCAGCTCAAGCTGAAGAAAAAGTAATTAACTAATTTTTCTTTTGTAGAAAGCAAAAACCCTAGATTCTTATCTAGGGTTTTTTTATGTCTAACGCTTAAGGTTATTTGATACTTTTAAGATTAATCTAGCCTCGCCCATGGGCTGACTCTAAATCTAATGCTGGTCCTTTGGGCACAACTTGAGTTGGGTTGATACCTGTGTGGCTGTAATAGTAGTGACGCTTGATGTGATAAAAGTCGGTCGTCTCTTTGATGCCTTCGATCTGGTAGAGCTCTTTTAAGTAACCTTGAATATGGACGTAGTCTGAAATTCGCTGCTTGTTACACTTAAAGTGGCCAACATATACTGCATCGAATCGAACCAGAGTGGTAAACAATCTCCAGTCTGCTTCTGTGATGTCATTACCCGCGAGATAACGATGTTCACTAAGATGTACATCTACTTTATCTAACGCCCCAAATAACGCGTCATACGCTTCTTCATAAGCTTCTTGGGTAGTTGCAAAGCCAGTACGATAAACGCCGTTATTAATGTTTGGATAGATGTAGTCATTCCACTCATCAATCTTCTTGGACAACTCCCACGGATAGTAATCATCGGTGTTGCCTGTTAGCTCATTAAATTCTGAGTTGAACATGCGGATAATTTCAGAGGACTCGTTACTCACGATGGTATTGGTTTTCTTGTCCCATAGCACTGGAACCGTTACTCGGCCTGAGTAGTCAGGTTTGGCTTGAGTGTAGATTTGGTGCATACGAGTATGACCAAACAAAGGTTCAGGCAAACCCATTTGCCAGCCTTCGCTCATCATATCGGGGCAAACCACTGTCACGTCAATATGATCGGTTAGGTCTTTTAGCTCTCGGAAGATAAGAGTGCGGTGCGCCCAAGGACAAGCTAACGATACGTATAGGTGATAACGACCACTTTCTGGCTGAAACTGCGCACCAGCTTTGTTCTCGATCCAACTGCGAAAGCCCGCATCTTCACGAACAAACTTACCACCGCTTTCTTTGGTGTCGTACCACACATCGTGCCAAACACCTTCAACTAACTTGCCCATATCCAAACCTCTGTCATCCAAAATTTCTTATACCAATCACAGTAAGTAAATGTTCAGAAATAGCACAGAGAAAAGGCTTGAGAACAAGGAAGAATTTTTATGTTAGTCGTTATTCTACAATCAAAAATTCTAACGCCGTTATCGAGCGTTTTAACAAGCTAGGATGAGCAGTTATTTACTACGATTGGTATTAGTATAAGAAAAGCCCACTTTTTCAAAACTAGAAGAAGTTGGCTTAGTTGTTCAAATTATTTGAAGAAGGTTGTTTTAAGGGAATCTTGGACACAAAAAAAGCGCAACTCCTAAAAAAGTTGCGCTTAAGCCTGTCACAGGCTGAACCGTTTTAAATAGGTTCTAGACTTGTACGTGCAAGCAAGATACTGCGTGTACGTCATCGCCTTGAATGGTTGGCTTGGTTTGCGCACAGGCCTCGGTTGCTTCAGGGCAACGAGTACGGAACACACAACCCGATGGTGGATTAATTGGTGATGGGAGATCACCTTCCAGCATCTGAATCGTTTTGCTGCGCTCTAAGCGTGGGTCTGGAATCGGAACTGCAGACATCAATGCTTTGGTATATGGGTGTTTAGGGTCTGAGAACAAGGCGTCTGATTCACCTAGCTCAACAGCATTACCTAAGTACATCACTAATACACGGTCAGAGATGTGTTTCACAACCGACAAATCGTGCGCGATGAATACCAAAGACAAACCTAACTCTTTCTGTAGTTCCATAAGAAGGTTAACTACTTGAGCTTGGATAGAGACATCCAGAGCAGAAACCGGCTCATCACAGATGATCATCTTAGGTTTCAAGATAAGTGCACGTGCGATACCGATACGTTGACACTGACCACCAGAGAATTCATGTGGGTAACGGTTGATTACGTTTGGTAGTAGGCCAACCTTTGCCATCATCTCTTTAACTCGGTCCTTCACTTCTTGTTTAGAAAGTTCAGGGAAGAAAGTCTCTAGAGGCTCAGCAATGATGTCACCTACTGACATACGTGGGTTTAGCGATGCGAGTGGATCTTGGAAGATCATCTGAATCTCTTTACGAGTCTCACGACGTTTCACTTCTTGCATCTTAGTTAGGTCCTGACCTAACCACATCACTTGACCTTCAGTCGCTTCAACCAAACCGATAATTGCGCGTGCAAAAGTCGACTTGCCACAACCAGATTCGCCCACTACACCGAGCGTTTCGCCTTCGTAAAGGTGAACATCCACACCATCAACCGCTTTAAGGTTTGATGGTTTAGCCCAAGGCCAAGCTGACTTAGCCGCAATGCTAAAGTGAACTTTAAGGTTTTTAATATCTAATAGTAATTCTTTACTCATTTTGTCCAAGTCTCCCAATCAGAAAAACAAGCACGCTGACGATCTTTAGCAAATGGCTGCAAAATAGGTGCTTCTTGCTTACAACGGTCCATTACACGGTGACAACGGTCTTGATAAGGACAACCAGTTGGTAGGCGAAGTAAGTTGGGTGGGTTACCTGGAATCGTCGGTAGAATTTCACCTTCGGTATCCAAACGAGGAATCGCTTTAAGCAAGCCTTCCGCATAAGGGTGGCTAGGCTCATAGAAGATTTCATCGACTGTGCCGTATTCCATGGTACGGCCAGCGTACATCACAAGTACCTTGTCACATGAACCTGCAACTACACCCAAATCGTGGGTGATCATGATGATTGCCGTGTTGAACTCATCTTTCAATTCGTTCAGCAATTCCATGATTTGCGCTTGAATAGTTACATCCAAAGCGGTTGTTGGTTCATCAGCGATAAGCAGTTTAGGACGACACAATAGTGCCATTGCGATCATCACACGCTGACGCATACCACCAGAAAACTCGTGTGGGTACATGGTGATACGCTTGCGTGCTTCAGGGATTTTCACCGCTTCCAGCATGCGTACTGATTCTTCAAACGCCTCTGCTTTACCCATGCCTTTGTGCAGCATAAGTACTTCCATCAGCTGATCACTTACTTTCATGTAAGGGTTCAGTGATGTCATCGGATCTTGGAAGATCATCGCGATCTGTTCAGCACGAACTTTGTTCAGTTCTTTCTCTGGAAGGTTAAGAATCTCTTTACCTTCAAACTTTGCGCTACCCGAGATGATGCCGTTCTTAGCCAGCAGACCCATGATAGAGAATACAGTTTGTGATTTACCTGAACCTGACTCACCCACGATACCCAGCGTTTCGCCTTGGTTGAGTGAGAAGTTCAGATCGTTTACTGCGGTTACGATACCATCTTGCGTGGTAAATTCGACGCGCAGATCTTTGACATCTAATAAGCTCATTATTGCTTCCTTAATCTTTTATAGCTTTTAATTGCTATTTCTTTATCTGTCTTTTGGATCAAGCGCGTCGCGCAGACCATCACCTACGTAGTTAAAGCAGAACAGCGTAACTACCATGAATGCCGCTGGGAATGCCAGTTGCCAAATAGCAACTTCCATTGTTTGCGAGCCTTCTTGTAACAGCGCGCCCCAACTTGTCATAGGCTCTTGAACACCAAGACCAAGGAAAGATAAGAATGATTCTGTAAGGATCATGCTCGGGATAAGCAGCGTTGAGTAAACCGCAACAATACCCAATACGTTCGGTACGATGTGACGTGTAATGATTTTCCATTTGCTAACACCACATACGTGCGCAGCCTCAATGAATTCTTTACTACGTAAACTCAACGTTTGGCCACGTACAATACGCGCCATATCGAGCCAAGCAATCGCACCGATAGCAACGAAGATAAGTACGATATTACGACCAAAGAATGTCACCAGTACGATAACTAGGAACATGAATGGCACTGCGTATAGAATCTCCAGGATACGCATCATCACTCGGTCAGTACGACCGCCAATGAAACCTGAAGCCGCACCGTAAAGCGTACCTATCAGTACCGCTACGAATGCACCCATCACACCAACCATAAGAGAAATACGGCCACCGATCATCGTACGAACGTATAGGTCACGACCTAAACTGTCAGTACCAAACCAGTGATCAGCATTTGGACCTACGTGCATTGCGTACCAGTCAGTATCATCGTAAGCATGCTGCGCCAACATAGGTAAGAAGATTACCGATAGCACCATGATAATTAGGATAAACAGACTGATCATTGCCGCTTTGTTACGCATAAAACGAATACGCGCGTCCTGCCACAAACTACGACCTTCAATTTCCAAACTCTCAGAGAATTTTTCGATCGCTTCTAAGTTTTCTTTTTTCTTCAACATAACCATGCGTCCCTGCTAGTAGCGAATTTTCGGGTCAATAAGCGCTAGTAAAATATCAACGATTGCGTTGAACAAGATGAATAGGAAACCAATCAAAATGGTTACACCCATTACTAACGAATAATCACGGTTAAACGCGGCGTTAACAAACAGCTTACCGATACCCGGCAGGCCGAAGATGGTTTCAACAACAACAGAACCTGTGATGATACCTACGAACGCAGGCCCCATGTATGAAACAACAGGTAACATTGCTGGCTTAAGCGCATGTTTAAGAACGATATAACGGTAGCTTAGACCTTTAGCACGAGCAGTACGGATAAAGTTACTGTTAAGGGTTTCAATCATGCTACCGCGAGTGATACGAGCAAAGGTTGCTACATATAAAAGAGACATCGCGATAACGGGTAGGACGATGTACATGTACGTACCACCGTGCCAACCACCTGCTGGAAATATATGCCAGTGCAGAGAGAATAGGTAAATAAGCGCTGGTGCCAACACGAAGGATGGCATCACCACCCCGAGCATGGCGGTCGACATTATGGTGTAGTCGATCCAGGTGTTGTGCTTCAAGGCGGCAATGGTTCCGACCGTTACCCCCATCAATAATGTGAAGATAAAGGCAACAAAACCTACCTTCGCAGATACTGGAAGTGCAACAGCGATCAGCTCATTTACTGTGTAATCTTGGTATTTAAAAGATGGACCAAAATCACCCTGAAGGATGTTGGTCAAGTACGTGGTGTACTGTTCAAATACAGGTTTATCTAAGCCGTATTTAGCTTCGATGTTAGCCATAACTTCTGGCGGTAATGGACGCTCGCTTGAAAACGGGTTACCCGGTGCGAAACGCATGAGAAAGAAAGATATAGTGATCAACACCAACATGGTTGGAATCGCTTCAAATATCCTTTTCATAATGAATTTAAGCATAAACTCACTCTTTCAGTCTGTGACAATTAAAATTAGAAAGACGCTACATGCGCGCCCTGCGCATGTAGTGTCTGTATCGTTATAGTTATATTAACTTTTTAGAATCGAAGCTCTTATTATTGAGCTTTGATGTAGAGATCTTTTGAGTAGATTTTTTCTTCCGCATTATTAGTTGGGAAGCCACCTACATGTGGGTTAAGTAAACGCGTTTTAACGTACTGATAGATAGGAGCAATAGGCATATCGTTCGCCATTAGCTTTTCTGCTTCTAAATACAGTTCGTTACGTTCTTGTTCTGAAGTGGAGTTAATAGCCTTGTCTATCAAAGTGTCATAATCACGATTTCCCCAGTGTTGGCCGCCTGTCGTGTTAGCACTTACCATCAAGGTCAAAAATGTAGACGCTTCATTGTAGTCACCACACCAGCCTGCACGAGCTACTTCAAAGTTGCCAGTATCTTTAGAAGATAGGTAAGTTTTCCACTCTTGATTTTCAAGCGTAACCTTAAGACCCAGTGTCTTCTTCCACATAGAACCTAGCGCTACAGCAACTTTCTTGTGATTCTCATCAGTGTTATATAAGAGGGAGAACTCAAGAGGATTGTCTTTTCCGAAACCCGCTTCTTCAAGAAGGCGCGCCGCTTCAGCATTACGTTCTTTTTGAGACATTTTACCGTATTGAGGAAGCTCAGGATCGAAGCCCGCAGTAATTTCCGGCGTGAGGAAATACGCAGGTTTCTGTCCTTGCCCCATGATTGCACCAGCGACTATGTCACGATCAATCGCATAAGAAATAGCCTTACGTACACGAACATCATCGAAAGGCTTTTTCTTAGTGTTAAATGAGTAGTAGTAGCTACAAAGGTTACCCACAACGGATAGATCTTCTGGATGTTCTTTTTTCATACGCTTGAAATGCTCAATTGGCAGATCATCTGTAAAGTCGATTTCACCAGATAGGAAACGGTTCATTTCCGCTACTTGGTTTTCGATTGGTAGGAACGTTACTTTGTTTAGAACCGTCTTATCATTGTTCCAGTATTGGTCGTTACGCTTTAGAACTAAACGCTCGTTAACAACCCATTTATCAACAGAGAATGCACCGTTACCAACGAAGTGGTCAGGCTTAGTCCATTGATCACCGAATTCTTCAACAGTAGCCTTGTGTACTGGCTTCATTGTTGTGTGGCCCATCATCATTACGAAGTATGGTACCGCTGTTTCTAATTCAACAACAAGCGTGTTTGCATCTACAGCTTTAACGCCTAGCTCACTCTTGTCTTTCTTGCCCGCTACGATGTCCTTCGCATTCGCCATCTTGGTATATTCCATGTACCAAGCGTATGGAGAAGCCGTTGCAGGATCAACTGCACGTTGCCAGCTGTAAACGAAATCTTCAGCTGTTACAGGATCGCCGTTAGACCATTTTGCGTCTTTACGTAGGTGGAAAGTGAATGTTTTGTTGTCTGTCGTTTCCCAGCTTTCAGCAACACCAGGGATAGTATTACCGTCGCCGTCTTGGTTCACTAGACCTTCTAGAAGATCACGAATTACGTGAGATTCTGGTACACCTTGAGATTTGTGTGGGTCGATAGTCGCAACTTCAGTACCGTTACCGCGAACAAGTTCCTGAACTTTTGCTAGTTCTGTACCTGCTGGAACTTCAGCAGCGATAGAAAGAGTAGAAGTGGCAGCCACTGCCAAACCAGCACCTAGAAGAAGGGCCTGAGTGATTTTATTCTTGTACATTTAATAAACTCCAAGTTTTACGTATTGCATCCATGACTTCTTTGCTAAGTTCACTGAACGGCAGTGATTTAGATTTATTTAGCTCAAAATTTAAGCATAAAAATCTAAAACCTTACAAAGATTGAGGCACACACTATCAACCATTGAAGTAATTTGCCATAAACAAGTCGCAAAAAATCGGATAATTCTCCGAATTACTCAAGGTCATAGTGTAAATCTCTAATAAAAACCTAATGAATAGTGAATTACACATAGGGATTTATTAAAAAACAGCCTTTACTGTTGATGTATCTGAATTGATAATTTTATTTAGCATCTTATGCTAGAACACTGTCGGCAAATTAACATTAATGCCACATTAAATCTAATTGCACATCACATATCCCCTAAATAGACTCCACTATTTGTGAGGATTATCACTTTATACAAAACAGCATAAAGCACTACACCAAAACAGATTTGGAAATGCACCAAGACAGACAAAATCACGCATCGAATTTATATGCAACCTGAGTGACTAACCATTTATTAATACCCCACTTATTTATAAATAACTTTGTTGCACGCACAAAAAAGCCGACCTCAATAGTCGGCTTTCTTACTATCTACGTCCCAACCTGAAATACACTTTCACGTTAAGAGCGAAGCACGCTAGGGAGTGGATTATTTCTCCCAACGCTCCGCTGCTTTCGCGTCGGAGTCTCGGGAGTCAACCCAACGAGTCGCCTCAGTAGTACGTTCTTTTTTCCAAAACGGCGCTTTGGTTTTCAGAAAATCCATAACAAACTCACACGCTTCGAAGGCAGCGCCACGGTGTGCACTGGATACACCAACGTAAACAATCTGGTCACCGATATCTAGGTCACCAACGCGGTGAATCACTCGCATCTTCTGGATAGGCCAGCGCGCTTCAGCTTGGTCACAGATCTCGCTCAGCGACTTCTCTGTCATACCCGGATAGTGCTCTAGAGACAAACCAATCACGTTGTCGCCAAGGTTCATGTCGCGAACTTTACCAACAAACGTCACAACCGCTCCCGCAGATGTGCCTTGAGCTAGATAATCGTATTCGCCACCCACAGAAAAATCTTCAGCAGTCACTAATACTCTTGGATCAATAACTCGAGAGTCATTCATGGCTAACCTCCAGTAACAGGTGGGAAGAAAGCCACTTCGTCGCCGTCTTTCACTTCAGTCGTCAAAGGTACGATTGATTGGTTAAGCGCAGCCAGAAGCTTGCCCTCTTCCAATGCGATATCCCATTTGCCTTCTTGTGTTACAAGGTGGCTGCGAATCGCTTCAATCGTCTTGAACTGCGTATCAACTTCAACGCTATCAACACCGACAAGTTCACGAGTTTGAGCAAAGAACAGTACAGTAATCATGATTCCACCTTGAAGTGACCTGATTTACCGCCGGTCTTCTCTAATAGGCGTACATTCTCGATAACAATGTCTTTCTGAACAGCTTTACACATATCGTAAATAGTTAGGGCAGCAACAGAAGCAGCCGTTAGCGCTTCCATCTCTACGCCTGTCTTACCAGCAAGCTTACATACTGATTCG
Organism: Vibrio sp. Evd11; assembly: GCF_900382755.1. Classification (NCBI taxonomy): domain Bacteria; kingdom Pseudomonadati; phylum Pseudomonadota; class Gammaproteobacteria; order Vibrionales; family Vibrionaceae; genus Vibrio; species Vibrio sp. Evd11. The sequence continues at coordinate 9,856 of NZ_OSDX01000055.1, read as the reverse complement.
ATTCGAACCTTGTTTTCAGACTCGATTGCCTCAAGCTGAACTTCGACCTTAGTTAGCAGCAAAGGATGACACAATGGAATCAAGTCCCACGTCTTCTTCGCCGCTTGAATGCCAGCAATACGTGCCGTTGCGAAAACATCACCTTTATGGTGGCTGCCAGAAACAATCAGCTCTAGCGTTTCTGCTGACATTTGGACGAAAGCTTCTGCTCGCGCTTCACGTACTGTCTCTGCTTTAGCCGATACATCGACCATGTTCGCTTCGCCAGACGCGTTAATGTGGGTAAATTGGCTCATGCTCAAACCACCTTATACAGAAAGATGTGGCATGAAATTACAAGGACGGTGGCTAGCATCCATCTGTTGCTTGATGATCTTAGTCCAACCTGTGCGGCACGCACCTGTAGAACCTGGCATCGCAAAGATAACTGTGTGGTTAGCAAAGCCCGCAATCGCACGAGATTGAATCGTCGATGTGCCGATCTCTTCGTAAGATACTTGGCGGAAAAGCTCACCAAAGCCTTCTACTTCTTTGTCGAATAGTGGCTTAAGTGCTTCAGGCGTGCTGTCACGAGATGTGAAACCCGTACCGCCAGTGATCATAATCGCTTGAACGCTGTCATCAGCAATCCACTGAGATACGATCGCACGGATTTTGTACATGTCATCGATAACAATTTGCTTATCAACCAAGTTGTGGCCTGCTTCTTTAGCGTGTTCAACTAGGTAACCACCTGACGTGTCATTTTCTTCAGTACGAGTATCTGAAACGGTTAGTACTGCGATGTTTGCTGCTTGGAATTTGCTTTCTGCGTGACCCATTTGTTCACCTATATAAATTTTTCAATTATGAGGGCGTGTTGACCTTTCGTGATTAAATTTTGTTCGAGATAAAAGCGTTTTAATCGCGGCGAGGGGGAAGTAGCCTAGTTATTCTAAGCAAATCTCCCTCAACAAAGAGTAAAACGCTTTTAGCCGAACCCTTCGGGCAGCGTTTGCTGGTCATTTCTACTACGTTATCGGCTTCTCATGTAGGCTAGCTACACATCAAAGCCTCTGCCTTATATAAATACCCAGCAACTCGCTGAAAAAATCAGCTCGAAAGAGCAACACGCCCTAGACTGATTCGCCCAGCTTAAAGAAGCTGAGCGATAAAATGCTTTAGATTATATAGCGGGTTAACCGCCGATTGACGCCAAGTTTGGAGTCATGCCGCTGTTGCCATCATGCAAGAAGTGGCTAACGGACTTGGTTTGAAGCTGAGCCTGAATTCGATCAATGAGCTCTTGCTCTTGTTGATCTTCTTGAATCAGATCTCTCAGTTCAACACCGTGGTCGCCAAACAGACATAGGTGAAGTTTACCGGTCGCAGAAACACGCAGTCGGTTACAACTCTCACAGAAGTCTTTCTCGTAAGGCATGATCAAACCAATTTCACCCTTGTAGTCTGGGTGGACAAACACTTGTGCTGGGCCATCGTTAACCGCTTTGACTTTTAACAGCCAACCGTTAGCAATAAGCTGATTGCGAATCGCAACGCCAGATACATGGTGTTTATCGAACAACTCGTCCATCTCGCCAGTTTTCATCAGCTCGATAAAACGTAATTGAATAGGTTTGTCTTTGATCCAATTAAGGAAGGCTGGTAATTCCTGACTGTTGAGGTCTTTCATCAATACAACGTTGACTTTGACTTGTTCATAGCCAACCTCAAACGCTTTATCAATGCCTCGCATAACCTCAGTAAACTTATTCTCACCAGTGATCTGATGGAACATACGTGAATCTAAACTATCCACGCTCACGTTTATATGGGTTAAACCAGCATCACGCCACTGCCCTACTTGTTTCTCCATGCGGTAGCCATTCGTTGTCGTGGCTACTTTTTCGATGCCTGGAGTAGAAGCAACGGTATGTATGATTTCAGGAAAGTCTTTACGCAGACTCGGCTCTCCACCTGTAATGCGGATCTTTGAGGTACCACAATCTGCAAACGCTTTTACAACGCGTTTGATCTCGGGAACACTTAAAAAAGACGAGTTTTTTTGCCCTGACGGTTTGTAACCATCCGGCAAGCAGTAAGTACATTTAAAGTTACAGACGTCTGTAACCGACAAGCGCAAGTAATAAAACTTGCGATGGAATCTATCTTCGAATTGTTGCGCCACGGAACACCTTTCCAAACACGGGAGGCATAATCATTTCCAATTAAGCCCTTGTGACAACATGTCACTGGCTCTTGATGCGTATCGGTACAGCAAATACCACTGTGCGACTTAGCATGCGAGAGCTCGGAGTTATGGCAACTGCACGTTATATTCACACGCGCAGTAGCTGAGTAATAAAATACTTAATATTTGTACGTGAATCTAGCTCTGATGACAAAAAACGGGTCACATCGGCAAAAAAAACGTATCAAACCCTCAAAATAACTCTTGTTGAGTATCTGACGAGAAGCATTTAACCTAAATTATAGTTGGTAATAATCTAACAAGAACAAAAAATGAATATTTACGCTTCAAAGAAAGTCGTCGCAATCGGTGGAGGCCATGGCTTAGGTCGCATGCTTGCTGCATTAAAAGACTTTGGTAGCAATGCGACTGGCATTGTTGCAACAACAGATAACGGTGGTTCAACCGGACGAATTCGAGACTGCCAAGGTGGTATCGCTTGGGGAGATACTCGTAACTGTATCAACCAATTGATCACTGAACCTTCCATCAGCTCGATGATGTTTGAGTACCGTTTTCGCGGTCAAGGTGAGCTGGATGGTCATAACCTCGGCAATCTGATGCTTACTGCCTTAGACAACCTTTCCGTTCGCCCATTGGAAGCAATTAACCTAATTCGAAATATGCTCAAGGTCGATGTCAATATCGTCCCGATGACCGAGCACCCTTCCGATCTCACCGCGCTATCAATGGATGGTCGTTGGGTTACGGGTGAAACCAACGTTGACGACATGACAGAAAAACTGCGCATGATGGACTTGTCTCCAGAAGTGCCTGCAACCAAAGAAGCTGTTGCTGCAGTTGAACAAGCCGACTGTATCGTTCTTGGACCCGGCAGCTTTCTGACCAGTGTTATGCCCCCTCTTCTCCTTCCTGAGATTGGGAAAGCCATCGCTGAGAACACCAAGGCTAAGGTTATTTTCATCGAAAACCTGTCGCCAGAGCACGGCCCTGCAGGAAAAATGACGCTTCAAGAACAATTGGAGTGGTGTGAACGTACCTGTAAGGCAAGAAAAATAGACATTGTACTGGGCAATGAACCACACCCTGAATTAGAAGGGCAATGGAATTGTGTGACCACCGATCTTGCCTCTCCTAATCGAGATTGGCGACACGACCGTTTAAAGCTTCAACAAGCGATTCGGGCTCAACTGGCTTAGTGGCTTAGTGGCTTAGTGGCTTAGTGGCTTAGTGGCTTAAGCTAAACACCAGAAGCCGGTAAAAACAAAAAAGGAGCATGATGCTCCTTTTTTAATATCTGCTTATGCCACTATCAACCGTTTTAGAGATCCGTCATCAACTGCTGATATTCCGTGTACGTTGATAACAGAAGTTCTTGCATATCTTGAAAATCAACCTCTGTCACGGGTAACGCTTGTTTCACTTTTTCATCCACACTAATCGCAAAACTACACAAAGAATCTGCGCCAAAGCTCGCGGCGCTGCTCTTTAAGGCATGGCTAATGTCGGCCAGATACTTCGATGTATCCGTGTCTTTATTGAGATCTAGGTGCTCATAATATCCTTTCAATTCACCTAAAAATATTTCCAGTAACACTGGGACATTCTCTTGCCCGATTTCACCGGCAAGTTCATCAACCTTTTGCTGATTTAATACTTTCATCATCGTTCTTTCTTATTGTTTGGTGACTACTGTTTCGCATTCCACGTTTGCAATTTACGGTAAATCGTCGATGGACTGACATCCAAAAAGCCTGCCGCGCGAGGGATGTTACCATCACACGCTTTTATGGCCTGTTCGATTGCCGTTTTTTCAGTGATCCACAATGGGAAAATATCTTTTACCGTGATGTCTTCATTCTGCTTCTCTTTCAATCGCAGACTGTTTTCGATCGGTTGATTCAATGGTGGCGGAAGCATGTTCAGAGTAATCTCTTTACCATTATTCAATACCACCACATTTCGTAATACGTTTTGTAGCTGGCGAACGTTACCCGGCCACTCGTATTGATTAAAGCGATCCAGCACTTCCTGAGCAAAACGCACAAAGGCCTTACCTTCCTCAACAGACATATAGCCCAGCAGCGAGTACGCAATTTCAATAACATCTTCCCCACGCTCACGCAGTGGCGGCAAGTGCAGAGGAATCACGTATAAACGATAGTATAAATCTTCTCTAAAGCGACCTTCTTGTACTTCTTTCCAAGGGTCACGGTTGGTAGCACAAACAAAGCGCACATCAACGCTCTTCATTTTCGAAGAACCCACTTTTTGAAAAGTACCGGTTTGAATGAAACGCAGAAGCTTGGTTTGCAGATCAAGATCCATTTCGCACAACTCATCGAGGAACAGGGTTCCACCATCTGCGAGTTCAGCAGCGCCTTGACGATCCGTTGCCGCGCCAGTAAAGGCTCCCTTAACGTGACCAAACAATTCACTTTCAATCAAATCTTTAGGAATAGCGGCACAGTTAATCGCGATGAAAGGCTTGTCGCCACGCTTACTCGCAGCGTGAATCGCTTCTGCACACACCTCTTTACCGGTGCCACTTTCACCTGTGATGAAGATACTCGCCTTACTTGATGCTGCAGAATCAATCGTTCGGTAGACCTGCTGCATGGTTTGGCTGCTACCAATGAAGCCTTGATAGTTTTGATTACCGGGATGTTCAGCGCTGTTTTTGAGTTTTGTCGCTTTGCGGATCGCGTTGTTCACCGTAATACGAAGTCGGTCGGCTTCACACGGTTTGATAAGGAAATCTTGAGAACCATGACGCATCGCTTCAACGGCCGTATCGATCGAGCCGTGAGCCGTCATAAAGATCACAGGAACTTCTGGGTATTTTTGTTTTACAGCAAATAGCACGTCCATACCCGTCATATCAGGTAGACGTAAATCTAATAAAATAAGGTCTGGGATTCGATGATTCAAACTCTCGATTGCATCGCGGCCAGTACCAACAATGTTAATATCAATTTCGAGCGGTGTAAGATACGATCGATATAACGCTGCTACCGACGCGGTATCTTCTACCATTAACAAATACTTCGATTTGTTATCTAACGTTTTTGATTGCATATACTAGCCATTTATAATTTGCATTTCTTATTATAATCGCATTCCGCTTTGCATTATGCAAATTAACCACACTATTTATACTGTGTTCGTTTGCTTGCTTCAAACAATCAATGTGTTATCTATGTGGCACGAACGATGCAGTTATCTAACCGACCTTCGGGTCACCTAGCCAACTGACGTTGTTAGTGGACAGAGTGTTCACAAACGTAAGCCAGTAGAACATTTACTACTGGCTGTTTTTTGCCTGAAACACTCTCAATTCTTGTATTGAGGGGAACAATTCTTCGAATGGAAAGTGAGATTAGCTGTTGGTAATAAACTGCTTTCTTAGCTGCTCAATTTCATCACGCTTTTGTGCGGCCAATTCAAATTCTAGATTCTGAGCATGCTGATACATCGCAGCTTCTAGCTTGCTGATCTCTTTATCAAGCTGTTGTGGAGTCAGTACGGCATAACTTTCAGAAGGCTCTGCCACCTTAGATAGAGGAACTTGCTTCGATTGGCGCTGCTGCTTCGACTTGGTTAGATCACCCAACTCCATAATGTCTTTGATATTACGTTTAAGCGCTTGCGGCGTAATACCTTGCTCTTCGTTATAGGCCTGCTGTTTCTCTCTACGGCGGTCGGTTTCATCAATCGCCTTTCTCATTGACTTAGTAATCAAGTCACCATATAGAATTGCTCGACCTTCCAAATTACGAGCTGCACGGCCAATGGTCTGTATCAAAGAACGCTCAGAACGTAAGAAGCCCTCTTTGTCCGCATCAAGAATCGCCACAAGCGACACTTCAGGCATGTCTAAACCCTCACGAAGTAAGTTAATACCCACTAACACGTCGAACTCGCCCAAACGTAGATCTCGGATGATCTCTACACGCTCAACGGTATCGATATCCGAGTGCAAGTAACGCACTTTAACGCCGTGTTCACTTAGGTATTCAGTTAAGTCCTCTGCCATTCGCTTAGTTAGCGTCGTGACAAGTACACGCTCTTCTTTCACTGAACGTATTCTGATTTCAGACAAAAGGTCATCAACCTGAGTCGCGACTGGCCTTACTTCGATAATTGGGTCTAACAAACCAGTAGGACGCACCACTTGATCAGCAATCTCACCGTCTGATTTTTCGATTTCGTAATTGCCTGGCGTGGCCGACACAAAAATCGTTTGCGGGGCTATAGACTCAAATTCTTCAAACTTCATTGGACGGTTATCCAGTGCCGAAGGCAGACGGAAACCAAATTCAACCAAGGTTTCTTTACGAGAGCGGTCACCTTTATACATCGCACCAATTTGCGGCACGGTCACGTGTGACTCATCGATAATCAACAGACCATCATCAGGCAAGTAATCAAATAACGTCGGAGGCGCTTCCCCTTCAGCACGGCCACTCAAGTATCGTGAATAGTTTTCGATACCAGAACAGAAGCCCAGCTCGGTCATCATCTCGATATCAAACTGAGTTCTTTGAGAGATACGCTGTTCTTCTAGAAACTTATTATTGTCTTTTAAATATTGAGCTCTATCACGCAACTCATCCTTAATCTTCTCAATCGCTTCAAGGATTTTCTCTCGTGGAGTGACATAGTGCGTTTTTGGATAAACCGTAAAGCGAGGCAGGTCTCTTTGCTTAACCGCACCAGTTAGTGGGTCAAAGATACTGATGCAATCCACTTCATCATCGAACATTTCAATTCGCACGGCATCTTGGTCAGATTCAGCCGGGAAGATATCAATCACTTCACCACGCACGCGGAATTGACCTCGTTCAAATGCGACGTCGTTTCTTGAATATTGTAGCTCCGCCAAACGGCGCAAAATATCACGCTGATCCATGACCTCACCACGACTCAAGTGAAGCATCATCTTCAAATAAGACTTTGGGTCACCAAGACCATAGATAGCCGATACAGACGCGACGATAATAGCGTCTTTTCTTTCCAGTAAAGCTTTGGTAGCCGACAGCCTCATTTGTTCGATATGAGCGTTCACAGATGCATCTTTTTCGATAAATGTGTCTGTGGTTGGAACATAAGCTTCAGGTTGATAGTAATCGTAGTAAGAAACAAAATACTCAACGGCATTGTTTGGGAAGAAAGACTTCATCTCGCCATACAACTGAGCCGCCAACGTCTTATTCGGCGCTAACAGGATTGCTGGTCTTTGCGACTGGGAAATGACGTTGGCAAGCGTGAAGGTTTTACCAGAGCCCGTTACCCCTAATAGAGTTTGATGTGCCAAACCAGAATCTAATCCATCTAATAATCTGGTTATCGCTGTCGGCTGGTCACCGGACGGGCTGTAGTCCGATACCAAATCAAAGAGTTTACTCATAGGTTGCCATTTCCATACTGTGTATTTAATCAGGTCATTGTCACTCTAGGAGCCATGTCGTTGCAACTATTATCTAGAGAAATGCATCTTAAGATTAGATATCAGTGATAGCTTTTACTTTTAGAACTTGGTATTATCCGTGCCCTTGCAAGATCTCCTCAGCTCAATTACTCAATTTTTAATCCACTACTTTTCCCCAAAAAATCTAAAAATAGCACTTGTTTTACTGTTCAATCTAAAACCTTTAAAAGTTATACAATCGTGATATTTCAATAAAAACCTTTTAAATACATCACATTAACTTAGATTTTTACATTTTCAGATTTATCCCAATTATTGTTGTTAAAGTTTCACGCACATACTTATCCACAATTTTGGTGGATAACTAAAGCAAAGCTAAATCTGATAAGGCGTCCAAGAAAGTAAAGTTTTTTAAATTATTTTTTTCTGCTATTTTTTATTGACAGAAATTCAGACTATTATTAAAATTCGCGTCGCTAACAAGCAATTCCCCTTTAGTTCAGTTGGTAGAACGGCGGACTGTTAATCCGTATGTCGCAAGTTCAAGTCTTGCAAGGGGAGCCAAATCCAGAAAAAAGCTCAATCGAAAGATTGGGCTTTTTTCGTATATATGCCCCGTCCTGAAATGTGTTTACACATTGAGGACGAATTATGGCTACTTCAAATAATACCTACGTTAAGCGCACTCAGCGTGATTACACACTAGGCTTTAAATTACAGGTCGTCGCCGCTGTAGAAAGAGGCGATATGACATATAAACAAGCCCAAACCATTTATGGCATCCAAGGCCGTTCAACTGTTTTAACTTGGCTTCGAAAGCACGGTAAGATGAATTGGGCGCAAACTCCAAGGATGAATACCATGCACCAATCAACTAAGCCTAAAGAGTCACCAGCACAGAAAATAAAGCGCCTCGAGAAAGAGCTGGAAGACGAAAAAATCAAGAATCTCTTTTTAAATAGAGTGGTTGATATTCTTGATGCTGAACACGGAACTAGCCTCAGAAAAAAGTATCTCACCAAGGAGCAAGAAGCCTTCAAGAACAAGAAGGAATGAGTTTAGTTCGAGTATGTAAGCTATGCGGGATAACGAGACAAAGCGTTTATCAACGAGAAAAGCGAGCTGTTCATCGACAGTTGGAACTTAAACCCATCAAACAAATGGTGTTGGATATTAGACGTTATATGCCTCGGATTGGCACGAGAAAGCTCTACTTTTTACTTAAGCCAAAGTTGCAAGAACAAGGTATCAAGTTAGGTCGAGATGCTCTTTTCAACTACTTACGTGATGAACGGTTATTGGTAAGACCTAAACGTAGTTTTACGAAAACGACAAATAGTAAGCATTGGATGAAAAAACATCCGAACTTATTAAAGAACTACAAACCATGCACTCCAGAGGGTGTGTTAGTAAGTGATATTACCTATATCCAATCAGATGAAGGCATTCACTATCTCTCATTAGTAACTGATGCGTTTAGTCGGAAAATTATGGGCTACGAGCTGAGCAACGAAATGAAGGCGACGGATGTTGTGAAAGCGCTAGATATGGCTATTAAGGGGCGTCAATATCATCGTTCGTGTATCCATCACTCTGATCGTGGTCTCCAGTATTGCTCCGGTGTTTATCAAGATAAGTTGAAAAGTAGCGGCATAAGCCCCTCGATGACAGACGGTTATGACTGCTATCAAAATGTATTAGCAGAGAGAGTAAACGGAATACTGAAACAAGAGTTCTTACTTGATAAGTGTAAAAACCTCGGAGAGCTTAAACAACTAGTAAAAGAGTCTATAAGTACCTATAACAATATGAGGCCGCACCTTAGTCTCAGGATGAAAACTCCAAATGAGGCGCATGAAAAAAGCCAACAGCTGACGCTGTTGGCTTAGTAGAAATACTGTCAACGTATTTTAGGACGAGACAATAACTGCGACTAACTTGTTCCAAGTTAATGTCACACCCGAATCGTCGGACCGCCCCTCCCCGCCCGCGTTCAAGTCTCGACAAGGGTGCAAAATTTAGAGAAGCCGCATCACTCGATGCGGCTTTTTGCGTTTTGGCTACAACAGAACTCTATAAGCTCGTTGCTAATTACTAATTACTAATTGTTAGTTGTTAGTTGTTAGTTGTTAGTTGTTAGTTGTTAGTTGACTAACATCCATAAAAAACGCCTCACAAGGAGTAATGCCGTTCACTTAAGAGTGAACGGCATTTTTGTTCTTAGCATACCGTTG
>NZ_OSDX01000005.1:0-154224 GCF_900382755.1 Vibrio sp. Evd11 | reverse complement strand
AACTTTGAAAAACAAAATGTCGCTTAGTTAAGTGTCCAGTCTGACTGGAGCAGATCATCCTCCCTCTTTTGCATCGCGTTGGTTGTTGCCGAGGCTTTGGAAATTCTCAGTCAAACACCCTGAGATACCAATCAAGATCCTCACAGGGTGTGACACACCAAATCTAAAACATGGTGAAATTGATGTCGCGATTCGACAAGGGGAAGATCTGTGTGTTGAGCAAGGTTTAGCACTTGAAGTGCTGTTCAACGAACCTCTATATCCCTTTTGCTCACCCGAACTCGCCAATTCTTTGAAATTCACACTACCAGAACAACTACTTAAGTGTTGGTTAATCCAATTTGAAGGCGGTTGTTTTCCTTGGAAGGAGTGGTTCAGACAAGCGAATATTCCAATGCAAGACACCGCTGTTCAGTGGATGGAGGTGGGAACATTTGATATGGGATTAACGACGGTGATGGCGGGTCATGGGGTTTGCTTGGCAACGGATAGCTTAGCCGGAGACTTTATAGAACGCGGCCTGCTTGTTAAACCGTTTAATATTGGGATGACACCTGGCGTTCAAGTTAACTTATGTTTTGATCCTAGCTCACCGAGAAAAGAGCGTATTGCGGCGTTTACTGAATGGCTGCATGAAGAAGTTTCTGATATCTCAAAGATCTAGCATTGGTTGTGGCGTAACTCCTCCTAAAAAGAAAGAGTTACGTCTGATCATCTGAATCACTCCCAAAATGACTTTCTCACCTCTTCATTAGCCTGGCCTCGGGTAATACCAACATCTTCAAGCAAATGATCCGATAGTTCAGCTAGGTGTTTTCTCGTTCTACGGTTCTGAAGATACAGTCTAAATTTAGAATAGAATTTCTTAACTGACAGTGATGAAAAGAATACTTGATGACTATTTGTTCCCGCAGTTATTGTATTCATAACCTTTCTCCTATTGATTATCTGCTTTGTTATGGTCAATAATCGACCAACAACGTACTTACGACAAACGATAGATACTGGCATTCAGTTAAGGCAAACTAATGTGAGAGAGCGAACCCCACCATTCCAAGGGATCTACTATTTTTATACTGCGGCTGAAACTGGCAGTTTTAAACTCGCGGCTGAAAAGCTGTTTGTCACGGCTGCTGCCGTCAGCCAACAAATTCGCCAACTTGAAGAGTGGTTAGGTGCAGACTTGTTTATTCGTCAGCACCGAAAAATAGTACTCACTCATGAAGGTGAAGTGCTTTACCTGCAAGCCAAGAAAGGCTTTGCCCACATTCAAGATGGTGTGAGGCGAATTAACCAAGACCCAAATCCCACTCAACTGTCTATTTCGACCGTGCCATCATTTGCCCAACACTGGTTGGTACCTAGAATTGGTGACTTTCGCGATCGCCACCCTGATCTATCCATGTTGATTGAACCAACCAATAAGCTCGTGACGTTTGAAGACTCTAATGTCGATGTCTGCGTTCGATATGGTCATGGTAGTTATCCAAACATTGAATCACGTTGGTTAATGGACGAAGTGGTTTACCCTGTCTGCCACCCTATCTACCAAGAGAAGCATGGTATTTATGACATCGACGACCTACACAAAGCCGAACTAATTGAAGACCGCTGGCCTGATATGGATTGGAATCTATGGTTAGATGTTGTTGGAGCGAAGGCAGGACGTTCATCACTGCAATTTGATGGTTCGCATTTTGTTTTAGAAGGTGCGCTATCCGTTCAAGGTGTCGCACTGGTTAAGCACAGCTTGGTTTATCGGTATTTGCAGGAAAAGAAGCTGGTACGGATAGGTAACATCGCACTTAAGCCCAAATACAATTACTTCCTATGTGCGCCTGCTGGATACTTTCATCGCGAGAAAATCAAACGCTTTGAAGCTTGGATTCAAAGTCAGGTTCAGTTGTTTGGAAATAAAGGTCGAGAAGAACTTTCTATTATCGAGACAGATTACGAACTTAAATGGTCTGATAATTCATAAAGCGAAACTGATATACTGGGCTCAAATAAATGGCGAGAACATCTCATGACACAAGAAAATAACCCACTTCACGGCATCACATTGCAGAAGCTACTGACTGAATTGGTTGAGCATTACGGTTGGGAAGAGTTGAGTTACATGGTGAACATCAACTGTTTCAAAAAAGACCCAAGCATTAAATCTAGCTTAAAGTTTTTGCGTAAAACAGACTGGGCTCGTACTAAAGTAGAGCAGATTTACATTGATTTGAAACGCTAGTCCCTCTCTTTTTAGCTCTATCTAAATTTGTCCCGTATCTGCTTAATACGGGACCATATCAACATCACCGTATCAACCTCGCATCTCGCATCTCGCATCTCGCATCTCGCATCTCGCATCTCGCATCTCGCATCTCGCATCTCGCATCTCGCATCTCGCAATATGTTACAAGCAACAAAAAGCCCCGCAAGCTTTCACTTGCGGGGCTTTTTTAGTTAATTTAGAAAAGGGCTAATTACTTACCAGCTTCTTTTTCTGCTTTAACTTTAGCGATTACTTCTTCTGCCACGTTCATTGGACATGGAGAGTACTGTGCGAATTCCATAGAGAATTGGCCACGGCCTGAAGTAATTGTACGTAGGTGACCGATGTAACCAAACATTTCTGAAAGTGGTACGTCAGCTTTAATACGAACGCCAGTTACGCCAGCTTGTTGATCTTTGATCATGCCACGACGACGGTTAAGGTCACCGATAACATCACCAACGTGATCTTCTGGAGTAAATACGTCAACGTTCATGATTGGCTCAAGAAGTTGCGCGCCAGCTTTAGGCATAGATTGACGGAATGCACCTTTCGCTGCGATTTCAAATGCGATTGCAGATGAATCGACTGCGTGGAAACCACCATCGTAAAGTTCAACTTCAACGTCTAGCGTAGGGAAGCCAGCTAGTACGCCGTTTTCCATCATGCCAGCAAAGCCTTTCTCAACAGCAGGCCAGAATTCTTTAGGTACGTTACCGCCAACAACTTTTGAAGAGAACGTAAAGCCAGAACCAGGTTCGCCAGGCTTGATACGGTAATCGATCTTACCGAATTGACCAGAACCACCAGACTGTTTCTTATGCGTGTAGCTATCTTCAATTGCTTGAGTGATAGTTTCACGGTAAGCAACTTGAGGAGCACCAACTGTTAGGTCAACGCCGTAAGTACGCTTAAGGATATCTACCTTGATGTCTAGGTGAAGCTCACCCATACCTTTCAGGATAGTTTCGCCAGTTTCTTCGTCAGTTTCAACTTGGAAAGATGGGTCTTCTGCAACCATTTTACCGATCGCGATACCCATTTTCTCAGAACCGCCTTTATCTTTTGGAGATACTGCGATAGAGATTACTGGAGTTGGGAAAACCATTGGCTCAAGCGTTACTTGATCTTTAGGATCACATAGAGTGTGACCTGTTTGCACGTTCTTCATACCAACGATCGCAATGATGTCACCAGCTTGTGCGCTAGTTAGTTCGTTACGGTCATCAGCTTGCATCTCAACCATACGGCCAACACGCTCAGTTTTACCTGTGAATGAGTTAAGAATCGTGTCGCCTTTGTTCAATTTACCAGAGTAAATACGAACGAAAGTTAGAGCACCGAAACGGTCATCCATGATTTTGAATGCAAGAGCTTTAAACGTTTCTTCAGTAGAAACGATAGCGTGGTTACCAGTTTCTTCACCGTTCTCATCCATTAGAGGTTGAGGATCAACTTCAGTTGGAGAAGGTAGGTAATCTACAACAGCGTCAAGGATGATTTGAACACCCTTGTTCTTGAATGCAGAACCACAGTAAGTTGGGAAGAACGCTAGGTCACGAGTACCTTTACGGATACAACGCTTGATGTCTTCGATAGAAGGCTCTTCACCTTCCATGTAAGCTTCCATTAGGTCATCGTCTTGCTCTACAGCAGTTTCGATTAGCTCTTCACGGTATTGCTCTACGTCGTCTACCATGTCCGCAGGAACATCTAGGATTTCGTAGTTTTCAGGAAGACCAGTGTCATCCCAAACGTATGCTTTACGGCTTAGAAGGTCTACAACACCCACGAATTCATCTTCGCGGCCGATTGGTAGAACCATAACTAGAGGAGTTGCACCTAGAACGTTTTTAACTTGGTCAACAACGTTGTAGAAATCTGCACCCATACGGTCTAGTTTGTTAACGAAGATCAGACGAGATACTTCTGATTCGTTAGCGTAGCGCCAGTTAGTTTCTGATTGTGGTTCAACACCACCAGAACCACAGAATACACCGATACCGCCATCAAGTACTTTAAGAGAACGGTATACTTCAACTGTGAAGTCAACGTGTCCAGGAGTATCGATAACGTTTAGACGGTGACCGTTCCAGAAACAGCTTACAGCTGCTGATTGGATAGTAATTCCGCGCTCAGCTTCCTGTTCCATGAAGTCAGTAGTTGATTCGCCATCATGTACTTCACCAGTCTTGTGGATCTGACCAGTTAGCTTAAGGATACGCTCAGTGGTAGTTGTTTTACCCGCATCAACGTGCGCGAAAATACCAATGTTTCTGTATTTCGATAAATCTGCCATTGTCTTACTCTGTTAATAGGATATAAAATGCGCGCAGAGTATATCACAATCTGTGAGGACTGATAGCTTTGCATGCATTTGGGACTAAAAAACTTTGCCTTTTCGTAACAAAAACGAAAAGGCAATCTGTAGAAACAATCTAAATGATTGTTAGGTTTAGTGCTAACCTAAAGCGCTATTAGCGTTCAAGTTAGACTGATTTTCTGCTGTATAGAGTAGCTGAAGTGAGCTCAATTACAACTCATCAAACGCATTAATTGCCTCTGATAATTTTTTGACCCCGTGGATCTGCATTCCAGGAATGCCGCCTTTAGGCATGTTAGCAGCAGGCACTATCGCGCTCTTAAAACCATGCTTAAACGCTTCATTCAAACGCTCTTGTCCACTTGGTACTGGTCGAATCTCACCCGCAAGGCCTACTTCACCAAACACAACCACATCTTTCGGTAGTGCTCGGTCTCTAAAACTAGAAAGTAACGCCATCACTAATGCTAGATCTGCGCTGGTTTCGGTTACTTTAACACCACCAACGACATTCACAAACACATCTTGGTCAGCCATTTGTAAGCCGCCATGTTTATGCAGCACTGCTAATAACAATGACAGTCGATTTTGCTCAAGACCAACCGCGACACGACGCGGGTTTGCCAGCTGCGAATAGTCCACCAGCGCTTGGATTTCAACAAGAAGTGGACGCGTCCCTTCCCAAACCACCATCACTGAACTGCCTGAGGTTTCTTCTTCACCGCGAGAAAGGAAAATGGCTGATGGATTGCTAACTTCTTTCAGGCCTTGGCCTGTCATTGCAAACACACCCAACTCATTGACCGCACCAAAACGGTTCTTGTGACTGCGCAGCGTTCTAAAGCGGCTATCGGTTCCGCCATCTAACAGCACGGAACAGTCAATAATGTGTTCAAGTACCTTGGGGCCAGCCAGTGTACCGTCTTTAGTTACGTGTCCAACTAAGAACACAGCAACGTTATTCTGTTTCGCATAGCGCGTTAGTGCAGTTGCTGACTCACGAACTTGAGCGACACTGCCTGGCGATGATTGAACATCAGCGACATGCATTACTTGAATAGAGTCGATAACCATTATCTTAGGTTGTTCTTTTTCAGCGACCTGACAGATTTTATCAACGTTGGTTTCAGAGAGCATTTTTAAGTGCTCTTTTGGTAAGCCCAATCGAGAGGCACGCATCGCTACCTGCTGTAAGGATTCTTCCCCAGTGACATAGAGAGTCGGTAATTGCGCAGAAAGCTGACACATGGTCTGCAGTAACAGTGTTGATTTGCCTGCACCGGGATTACCACCGATCAGAATTGCAGCGCCAGGAACGACACCGCCACCAAGTACGCGGTCGAGCTCTTTGAAGCCGCTACTAAAGCGAGGGACTTCTTGCAGGTCAATCTCAGAGAGTGTTTGAACCGAAGATTCTGTTGTGCCACCCGCGTAACCACCACTGAGTCGTTCATTACGCGTAACTTGAGGTGAAGCCGCTAGCCTAACTTCTGTAATCGTGTTCCAAGCACCACATGCATTGCACTGTCCTTGCCAACGCGGAAAGTCAGCACCACAGTCATTACACACATAAGCTCGTTTTGCCTTAGCCATAAAACCTCAATAATTTACTCAGTTACACAATGATGTTGTCAATTTGTGACTTATTTGACCGTACGGGTGAAAATAAAAGTTGCAGTCATACCACTTATACTTAAAGATCGATTTAAACTAGTCGATAACATAAACGTACCGTCCATTCTAACAAGAAAAGTATGCAGCAATCTGAAATTCTATCTGTAGCAGAGCGACTCATCCCAGCCTATCACGCTGAGGATTTCGACTTCCTTCTTTCTCAAATGACAGAAGGTGAATCCCCGTCTCTGAAATTGCTCGTTAAAATGGAACTGAATCGTATCATGGCTCCGTGTACAAAGAGCATTGATTTACGCGGACGTATTGATAATGAATGCCGTCAGTTTACGCTCGATGGACGTAAGCACTGGCTTGACGACATTGCGTTAAATGCGTATCAGCGTGGTACCAAAAAATTTAAAGGCTATACCGAAGGCACGTGGGAATTAGTCATGACCCCACGAACTCAGCCGCTTCGTAATATCGTTAAAACGTCTTCTCAAGACAACAACGACATCACCAGTGCGAATAGCCCTTATGAAGCCGAGGCCATCAACCTAGGCTATGACCTAAAACGTCAAGAAAACAGACTCAAGATCAGCTCTCAGGTTGAGATCACCACATCTAAAGGTCAAAGCCTACACGGTGTGACAGTCGACATTTCGCCTTCGGGTGCCAAATTCAAAGTACCAAGTGCCTTTAGATATAACCTTGGCGAAATCATCGAAGTAAAATTCACAGAGCTTGTTGAGAAGTCTTTGGAAACAGACAGCAACGACATCGTGGAGTTTCGAGTGCTGGGCATTGACGAGTCTTACGAAAATAATGCCGTTAAGTTCCTGAGAACGATCAAGATTGGCGATTCAAGCCTCGTTGCTCGCTTGCTTGATGAATCTTTGAATAGCTCTAGTAAGAAAACCAGTCACGAGAATCAAGACCGGTTTATTCGAACTCGTACTCGAGGCATCGAACATACCTATCTCAAGCACACCTGTAACCTTCCGCTGTTCTTCAGTGGTAGCGAACTTAAACTGGCATTGCTAACCGATAATAACCATCCATTGTGGCAATACTGGCATGATGAGCGAAACCAGCAAGCACTAGGGACTCTATTTAACGAGCAACGAATGAACCTGCTTGCTAAGCCTGGCGTTAAAGGCACGAGTAACGTCATCTATTCGTTTACTCATGAGCATCAAAATAAGACTTTGTTCTATTCGATGATGCTACCCGAAGCCTCTCGTGAGCAAAGACAGTTGTTTTGGCACATAGGTGGTAAACGTACCAGCTGGAAAGCGTTTAAGTTCTCGGTATTCGAACTATCGGATACCGAAAGACAAGCACTCGCGAAACATTCAGATACGCTAGCTCAAAGCTCAGCGCAACTGACGCATTGTGGAATCTTGCAAGAGATTGGCGATCACGAAAGCGCGGCTGACTATCTATTGAGTGAAAAACCGCGCATTCCAAGCAGTGAACTGAACCGCTTCCGTCACCCGCGTTCTGTAGTAGGCAATATTCAAAGTATCTACTTTGACTCTCAAACTCGCCGTAAAGAACCGAGATACCAATTCAAATCGCCGCTGCAACTGACCTCTCAAGACGGAGCGGCTGCGAATGGAAACACCTTAGACATTTCTAAACGTGGTCTTAGCGTTACCCTTGAACACCCAATGGTTTTGAAGATTAATGACCCTGTGTTGGTGAACTTCAATGAGCTGCAACTCTATGACAAAAAGCTACCGCTCAGTACGGTTCCTTATCATGTTATTCGAGTGAGCCCCAACGGTCGTAATGTGCAATTGGTTATCGCTGAGAACGCCAAAACAATGCGTACCATCGCATTCTTAAATGGCCTAATTGATCAAAACCAAAGCAAATTGGTTAAGAAGCAAGAAATATTACCAACCCACTCGCTCCTTGAATCTCTGCATAATATTCTGTTGAGCAAGATGGTCAGTAACCCAATATTCATTGATAAACCAAGCTCAACACTACGTTGTAAGATCATTGGTGTGAACTTCCCACTGAATAAACATCTAGCACTGCTCGCTAAGCTTGGTCATAACCAAAAGTTTTCACTGGAACCGATTTTCAAAGGCCACTCTAATTCGCTATTGGCGGAGCCACTGAAAAAGATTCAAGGTGCCGAGCCTAAACATCATGATGTGTACATTGCTGCGGTTAAGTTTGGCGACAAGATCCAATCCGTACATACTAAATTGGTCAAAGATTTCGCGTCTGCAAAAGAACGCATCTTATTCATTAAGAAAGCACAGCACTTAGGTGATGTGTATGTATTGCGAGTTACAACAGCGCCTATCTTCAATCCTTTGACCAGCTTGTTCCAGTCAGACTTAGAAGAGTTATCTCGAATCAGTATGCATCAAGCGAAAAAGCTAGAGAACGAAATTACCGCTTTTATCGGCTACGGCGAGATAGAAGATATTACCGATGAAGTGTTGATTCGATTAGAGCTGACTCGTTAATCCAAACCTCTGGACTATCGATCTAAGTCATCCATACTCCAGAGACAAAAATAAAAAAGCAGGCTCATCGCCTGCTTTTTTGTGTCCGTTGTAAATGCGCTCTTGTTTCGCGCTTAACGAATATGACTAAGGCTTCGCTTGCCAGCTGATTTTTTGCTGCTTAGCTAATACGCCAGACAAGATACACAGCACTCCGCCTAAACCCGCGTAACGCACAGCGGTTTGAGCTTGTTGCTCTACTTTAGGTTTCGCATGATAGGCAATGCCTAAGCCCGCAGATCGCATCATCACCAAATCATTGGCACCATCACCTACTGCAACGGTGTTGTGCAGTTCCAGCTCATACTCTTCAGCAAGTTCTACCAAGATATCCGCTTTGGTCTGCGCCGAAACAACATCACCTAGGACTTCACCTGTCAGTTTGCCGTTAACGATTTCGAGAGTATTTGACTGAGCATGGTCAAGCTCAAGCGTATCTTTTAAGTAATCAGAGAAGTATGTGAAACCACCAGACGCAATCGCCGTTTTCCAACCCAGCTTATTCAGTGTGTTCACGAGTTCTACTAAGTCAGGCATGAAAGGCAGTGACTGACGAACTTGCTCTAAGATAGCTTCATCAGCACCTTTAAGTGCACCGACTCGCTGGCGTAAGCTCTGTTCAAAGTCGAGTTCACCTTGCATCGCTCGCTCCGTGATCTCAGAGACTAACTCTCCAACACCCGCTAGCTTTGCTATTTCATCAATACATTCAATTTGAATTGCTGTGGAATCCATATCCATCACAATCAAACCTGGCTTAGATAAGTCTGGGACCTCGCTAAGGCAAGCATAATCGAGTTTTAATGCCTGTAGGATTTCTTCGTGCGCTGGGGTTAAGTTTCCAGACATCAACGCCACTTCATAATGCCCAACTTTCCACGTGTCGAGAATGGTGTTGTAAGTGCCTGTGAAAAAGTCGATGTCATCAAAAGATTGAGGAGACAAGTACTCGCCGAATACGATCCAGTTGGCTTTGGCTTTAGCGAGTTGAGAAGCGAAACGAGTCTCGGGGAGTCGAGTTAATAATGTTGTATGCCTTTTAATCGGCAGATATTTCTGAGCGTCCATGTGTATGATTCCTAATTAACTATGCTAAACGTTAACCTATTGCAATTTGAAAACGCAAGTCTCAATATGTCTTAATCATAACATTTGTTTATTTCAGGCTTCGTGAAACATGAATGAATCATTGTTCTCAATACGTAACGCTTTACGAATGCTAGCCCTCATTTTGCTGGCTACTATGTTCGTTGTAACGATTAAAAATACGGTCGTGATCAGTAAAGGTAACGAGAAAATCCAAGCAAAGCAGCTAGAGACGCTGACTAAATTACTTATCTCGCAGGCCTCGCTTTCGGCTAGCAAAGCGATTACCCAACAAGATCAAGAACGACTGCTTGAACTGACCAATCAGCTTTCCCAAGATCGACTGGTATTCGATACCACCATCTATGATGCAGAGGGGATTCGACTGGCTTCAAGCGAAAAAGCACTCTCGGTACGCGAAGTTCTGGGCTTAGACACGCCACTTTCAACAGCAAGTATCGGCAGGCAACAATTAGTTGAACCTATCTACTCGCCAGAAAAAACGATCATCGGCTTTATTCGAGTGACTTTTGAAACAGGAAAAATGACGGCGATTTCTGATCACCATTACCGTAAGAGCGATCGTTACATGATCGGCATGGTCTTGATGGGGTTTGTCAGTGGTGTGCTGTTCGTCATGCTAATTCGTAGAAGAAAAACCAAGTCTGGTGAGAATTTACTGCTTAAGAATGCAAACTCATAAGCTCTGTCACAGAGCCTTGGAGCTTGGGCTTTTGACCTTGGGATCATGAAATAAAAACCTCGGATTAGGCAACATGATTTATTTCGATTGAAATCACATAGCCTTCAGAATCCAAGAAATAATGCTCAGTAATAAATCATTACCATTAAAAAGCCCCGACGCTCTGGCAGCGACGGGGCTTTTTGTTATCTGTTAGCTTATCAAGCTATAGCAAAACAATTATTCTTGGTCGCCAAGCAGCACTGAGTCGAGTGCAATAATCATCATGTCATTGAAGGTCGTTTGACGTTCATCTGATGTGGTTTGCTCACCGGTTTTGATATGATCAGAAACAGTACAAATCGTCAGAGCTTTTGCGCCGTATTCAGCACACACACCGTAGATACCTGCCGCTTCCATCTCTACGCCAACAATGCCGTACTTGTCCATCACTTCAAACATGTCAGGATCTGGCGTGTAGAACAGCTCAGCCGAGAACAGGTTGCCCACTTTTACGTCGACACCGCGAGCTTTGGCTGCATCTTCTGCCGCGCGCACCATTTTGTAATCTGCGATAGCCGCGAAATCATGACCTTTAAAGCGAATACGATTCACTTTTGAGTCGGTACACGCACCCATGCCGATAACCACATCACGCACTTTAATATCTTCGCTTACTGCACCACAACTGCCGACACGAATGATCTTTTTCACACCAAAGTCTTTGATTAGCTCAGTCGCGTAAATAGAACAAGATGGGATGCCCATACCGTGCCCCATTACTGACACCTTACGACCTTTGTAAGTACCGGTGTAACCAAACATATTACGAACATCACACACCTGAACCACTTCTTCTAAGAAGGTCTCAGCAATGTATTTAGCACGTAGCGGATCGCCTGGCATTAGAACTACGTCAGCGAAATCACCCATTTCAGCATTAATATGTGGAGTAGCCATTGAAAATATCCTTAATCTCAAAACAAAAAAGAAGAGAGAGGTTTCCCTCTCTCTAACTAACTAACTATTATAAAAAGCTTGTACCGTATCCCATTGGCGATGTGCCGAAGTATGACGCTAAGCTTTGACCGATATCAGCGAAGGTATCACGACGGCCTAGAGAGCCTGCAGGAACCTTGTTACCGTAAACAATCACAGGGATATGCTCACGAGTATGGTCTGAACCCGGCCATGTTGGGTCACAACCGTGGTCTGCTGTCAGGATAAGCACGTCATCTTCTTTCATCATATCGATGATTTCATTGATGCGACCATCGAAGTACTCAAGCGCCGCTGCGTAACCAGCAACATCACGGCGGTGGCCGTAAGCTGAGTCGAAATCAACGAAGTTAGTGAACACGATAGTGTTGTCGCCTGCTTCAGTGATCGCTTCTTTGGTTGCTTCAAATAGCGCTGGGATACCTGTTGCTTTCGTTTTCTGAGTGATACCACAACCTGCGTAGATATCAGAGATCTTACCGATTGAGTGAACGTTGCCGCCCTTCTCATCAACAAGCTTCTGAAGGATAGTTGCCGCTGGCGGCTCCACAGAAAGATCGCGACGGTTACCAGTACGTTCGAATTGACCTTTACCAGCACCAATAAACGGACGAGCGATAACACGACCAATGTTGTAGTCAGCTAGCTCTTCACGAGCAATCTGACAAAGGTCTAATAGGTTTGGTAGGCCGAATGTCTCTTCGTGACAAGCGATCTGGAAAACAGAGTCAGCAGAAGTGTAGAAGATTGGCAAGCCAGTCTTCATGTGTTCTTCACCTAGATTGTCTAGGATTTCTGTACCCGATGAGTGGCAGTTACCTAAGAAGTCAGATAAACCAGCACGCTCAAGGATTCGGTCAGTCAGTTCTTTTGGAAAGCTGTTCTCTTTGTCGGTGAAGTAGCCCCAGTCAAACAGTACAGGAACACCTGCGATTTCCCAGTGACCTGATGGCGTGTCTTTACCAGAAGACAGCTCAGCAGCGTGACCGTAAGCGCCAATGATCTCAGCGTCTGCATCCATACCAGGAGCAAAACGACCTGTAGACTCTTTGTGAGCCATTGCTAAGCCTAGCTTAGACAGGTTTGGCAGCGTTAGTGGACCTTTACGATCCGCGTTGTCTGCAAGACCTTGATCACAATGGTCAGCAATGTGACCCATTGTATCCGAACCTACATCGCCGAATGTGTCAGCATCCGCTGTTTCACCGATACCGAATGAATCTAAAACTAAAATAAATGCTCTTTTCATTTTCTTCACCAACTTATTGCTCTTTGCACCAGAACTCTGTTTATCGGTATACACGAGGTATACCGATACCTGTTATTTACACGTCTTCAGAACGAATCTGACGGTAAACGTCTGGCGTTGCTGTATATTCTCCGCCCACAGTGATTGCATTTTGTAATGCCGTCGCAGCTTCTTGCCACTGTTGTTCATTGCGAGCATGAATCATTGCTAATGGTTTATCGTCACTTGCTACTTCGCCAAGGCGAATGAAGCTATCAAAACCGACTGCGTAATCAATGCTGTCTGTTGCTACGCGGCGACCACCGCCCATACCAACGACAGCCATACCAATTGCACGCGTATCCATCGCTGATACTACACCGCTTTCAAGTGCGTACACTGGTTTAACAATTTCTGCTTTTTCTAGATAGTTGTCGTAGTTCGTTACGAAATCTGCTGGACCACCAAGGCCCGCTACCATCTTACCGAAGCACTCTGCTGCTTTACCGTTATCCAGTACTGCCATCAGTTTTTCACGCGCTTCATCTGAATCTTTTGCTAGGTTACCCAGCACCAACATTTCCGCGCAAGACGCTAGCGTAATTTCTAACAAGCGTGGGTTGCGGTATTCGCCAGTTAGGAATTGAACCGCTTCACGTACTTCGACTGCGTTACCCGCTGAAGAAGCAAGAACTTGGTTCATGTCCGTTAGGATTGCTGTTGTTTTAGTACCCGCACCGTTTGCTACTGCCACGATAGATTTCGCTAGTTCTTCAGAAGCTTCATACGTTGGCATGAATGCGCCTGAACCTACTTTTACGTCCATCACTAAAGAATCAAGGCCAGCAGCCAATTTCTTAGATAGGATTGAAGCGGTGATTAGCGAGATGTTATCTACGGTTGCAGTGATATCACGAGTCGCGTAAACGCGCTTATCAGCAGGAGCTAGGTCGCCCGTTTGGCCAATAATCGCCACGCCAGCTTCTTTGGTTACTGCACCAAACACATCGTTGGTAGGTGTAATATTGTAACCAGGGATAGATTCTAGCTTGTCTAGCGTACCGCCAGTGTGGCCTAAACCACGACCAGAGATCATTGGAACGAAACCGCCACATGCTGCCACCATAGGGCCAAGCATCAGAGAAGTTACGTCACCAACACCACCAGTAGAGTGTTTATCAACGATTGGGCCATCAAAATTTATGTGGCTCCAGTCAATCACCATGCCTGAATCACGCATTGCACATGTTAGTGCGATACGTTCTGGCATCGTCATTTCATTAAAAAAGATAGCCATTGCGAATGCAGCAATTTGGCCTTCAGAAACCGTGTTTTTAGCGACACCTTGGATGAAGAAGTTAATTTCTTCTGTGGTCAGTACTTCGTTATCACGCTTTCTGCGAATAATTTCTTGAGGTAGATACATTAGTGCCTCCCAAACTCTGAGCGAGTATGGTTGTAGGATAAAGAGGTAATATGGAGTGACTTAACGCCACTCCATCAAACAGACTTGTTATTATCAATACTCTAAATATTTGGCGTTGCAGCTAGGCGACTATTCTCTTGAAAGAAAATCGAAGTTCATTCCTATGAGCATAGAGGCTCTATGTGATTAGGACGGCCGGCGAACCGGTGAACTTACGCAGTCAACAACGCTGCGGCGTCAAATATGACGAGTAAATTAGTATGCTGCTGGATCAGCAGTTTCGTCTGTCACTTCTAATGTATTAAGAAGGTTAGTCAGTAGGCTTGAAGCACCAAAACGGTAGTGCATGTTGTCTGCCCACTCAGCGCCTAATAGCTCATCAGCCATTGCTAGGTAAGCTTGAGCATCTTCAGCAGTACGAACGCCACCAGCTGGTTTGAAACCAACTGTTTTAGCAACGCCCATGTCACGAATAACTTCAAGCATCATGCGCGCGAACTCAGGAGTCGCGTTTACTGGCACTTTACCTGTTGAAGTTTTGATGAAATTTGC
The DNA here is from genome assembly GCF_900382755.1 of Vibrio sp. Evd11. Lineage (NCBI taxonomy): Bacteria > Pseudomonadati > Pseudomonadota > Gammaproteobacteria > Vibrionales > Vibrionaceae > Vibrio > Vibrio sp. Evd11. The sequence goes on along the minus strand of NZ_OSDX01000005.1, from coordinate 139,523 downwards.
ACCCGCTTCGATACAGATTTGAGAAGCTTTCTTGATCAGTGCTTCTTCTTTAAGTTCACCAGTTTCGATGATCACTTTAAGCGTGATGTCACCACAAGCTGCTTTACATTGTTTAACTAGCTCAAAGCCAACTTCTTCGTTGCCAGCAATAAGAGCACGGTATGGGAATACTACGTCAACTTCGTCTGCGCCGTACGCTACCGCTGCTTTTGTTTCTGCAACAGCAATTTCGATGTCGTCATTACCATGAGGGAAGTTAGTTACAGTCGCAATGCGTACTTCTGGAGTACCTTGCTCACGCAACGCTTTTTTAGCGGCTGGGATAAAGCGAGGGTAAATACAGATTGCAGCGGTGTTGCCAACTGCAGTCTTCGCGTCATGACAAAGCGCCACTACTTTCTCAGTAGTATCGTCGTCATTTAGCGTCGTTAGGTCCATAAGTTTAAGTGCACGTAGAGCTGCTGCTTTTAAATCGCTCATTTCTATCTCCGATCAATATATTCAAATAGTTAACTACTTCGCCTTCCATCCAGTATAGATGGATAATTTAAAATGCTCAGTAGCCACAAATGAACGGACTTGGTTCCCTGAAGACTTGATAACTTTCGCTACCAATTGCAATCCTTGTCACCGCACAGTACCAGTTTGGTCTATGGCACAACAAATCAGTCATGTTGTGTCTAACATCTATAGCGTATCGCTAAGTTTGGCTTAATCCCAGAAGAATAACCTTTAGATAAATCCAAGCGGTTACTTTCTTGCCAACAGAGACATCCTATCCCTTAAGCTTATACATTATAGGTATCCATCAATGAATTGTAGTGCTCCTTAGAACGCAAACGGTTTGTATCTCAAAAAAACATTCTAGACCCATTTTCGACTCCGAGCATATGTTCATGCTCTTGCAAAAATCATGGGGCCCAAAAACAAAAAAGCCCCGCAGCAATTTCTTGCTACGGGGCGATATTATTATGGCGTCTATATATCGATTTCTAACTAATTAGAAAGACAGGAAGAAGCCAGCAATTGTTGCTGCCATCAGGTTAGATAGAGTACCAGCAATAACCGCTTTAACACCCATACGAGCGATGTCGTGGCGACGGCTTGGTGCAATACCACCTAGACCACCTAGAAGAATCGCAATTGAAGAAAGGTTTGCGAAACCACATAGAGCGAACGAGATAATTGCTTGAGTCTTAACAGACATTACTTGGCCAGTCGCTTCAACGATTTGAGCGTTCTCACCGATGTATGGTACGAAGTTTAGGTATGCAACGAATTCGTTAACAACTGTCTTCTGACCAATGAAAGAACCAGCGATAGTTGCTTCTTCCCATGGAACACCAATGATGAATGCTAGAGGTGCGAAGATCCAACCTAGAAGAAGTTCTAGAGTTAGGTGTTCCATACCGAACCAACCACCGATGCCACCAAGGATACCGTTGATTAGAGCAATTAGACCGATGAATGCTAGTAGCATTGCACCAACGTTAAGAGCTAGTTGTAGACCAACTGATGCGCCACCTGCTGCTGCGTCGATAACGTTAGCTGGTTTGTCATCGCCACCGTCCATTTCGTCAGCGATGTTATCGTCTGGCGTATCTGTTTCAGGCTTGATGATTTTAGCGAATAGTAGACCACCAGGTGCTGCCATGAATGACGCTGCAACTAGGTACTCTAGAGGTACACCCATAGATGCGTAACCTGCTAGTACACCACCAGCTACAGAAGCCAAACCACCACACATTACTGCGAATAGTTCAGAGTTAGTCATTTTAGGAACAAAAGGACGAACAACTAGAGGCGCTTCTGTTTGACCAACGAAAATGTTTGCTGCTGCAGACATAGACTCGGCGCGAGAAGTACCTAGAGCTTTCTGAAGACCACCACCAAGAACTTTGATTACAATTTGCATTACACCAATGTAGTAAAGTACAGAGATAAGTGCAGAGAAGAAAATCAGAGTTGGTAGTACTTGGAAAGCAAAGATGAAACCGATACCGTCAACTGAGAAGTTAACTAGGCTGCCGAATAGGAAACCAGTACCGTCTTTACCGTAGTCGATCACGTTTGCTACACCAGCAGAGAAACCTGCAAGTAGATCACGACCCCAAGGGATGTAAAGTACGAATGCACCAAGTGCGAATTGGATAGCGAAAGCGCCACCCACTGTTCTTAGATTAATAGCTTTGCGGTTGTCAGATAGTAGTACTGCGATTGCAATCAGTGCAACCATTCCGACGAGGCTCATAAACAGGCTCATAGTTTATGACTTCCTTATTAGTTATTTATTGGCGTGTTACAAAATGGGGCTATAAAGCGGAGGCAATTATACTCATGCGACCACTAATAAAGTAATGCCATCCTCACACTTTCGTACAAGATTCATGTACCATTCACACGCAAATGTGAGCTAAATCACAAGCTCAATGCAATTTACGCAAACGATAAACAAAAACCTTCGATTTTATTCACATATACCGAATGCACGATGGCTATTTTGCCATATTTGCGTTGCAACCGATTGCTTTGTCTCATTTCTAAGCAGAATAAGTTCATTTAATATCGTAACTAAATATTTGGAATGATTAACATTTCCTTGGTTTCCGTACACTGGCATGTCGGGAGCATCCGTTTCCAACACCAAGCATTCAAGGGGCAATTTAGCGATGGTTGTGCGCGTTTTTTGCGCTCTTGGGTAAGTTATCGTTCCACCGACGCCAATATAGAAACCGAGCTTGATCCACGCCAAAGCCTGCTGCTCACTCCCCGAAAATCCGTGAATCACGCCACCCAAAGTGAATTTGTGCTGCTTTATTAGCTCAATAATTCTGTTGTAAGACTTACTTTCATGGATGATTAAAGGCAGCTCAAACGCCTTCGCGAGTTCCATTTGTTGGATGAAAAAACGCTCTTGCTTATCTCTATCTACATCAACAAAGAAATCGAGTCCGCACTCTCCTATCGCAACACATTGGCTAGTTTTTGATGAGAGTAATTGGCGAAGTTCCGAAAATTGTTCATCCTCCGCTTGCTCTAAAAAGTAAGGATGGAAGCCTAATGCGTAGTAAATATTGGGGTGAAATTGAGCGATTTTATCAAGCTTCCTCCAGTTACTTTGGCCAATAGAAGGAATCAGCAGCTTCTCGACATGTGCTTGTTTCGCCTCTTTAACGTAACCTTCAATACCTTTATCAAGTGCAATACCTTGCTCAAAGATGTCAAAGTCCGCATGGCAATGGGTGTCAAACAGCGGAAATTCACTTAATTCTAGTGTCATCTTCCCTCCTCTCTGTTTGTTGTCCTTGAGGATCACGGCGATAAGCCACGCAGCTGCGCTTATTTTCAGGCGTTAAGCCAAGCTCTTCGCACCACTTATCGTATTTCTTAATCCAAGCTTTTATCCAACTGAACATACTTACCTTAAGCCTCTAACCTCAAATGACACGAATAAAAAAACGCCTATTGCAGAACAATAGACGTTTTTGTTTAACTCGAATAGAGCGTAGAGCGATTAGTGCTCGCGCGTCGCTCGGAACTGAACTTCAGGGAAACGTTCAGAAGCTAGGTTTAAATTCACCATAGTCGGTGCAATGTAAGACAGGTTATCACCACCATCTAACGCTAGGTTAGCTTGGCTCTTGCGTTTGAACTCTTCTAGTTTCTTAGCGTCATCACATTCAACCCAACGTGCAGTTGCAACGTTCACACCTTCGTAAATCGCTTCAACGTTGTATTCCGCTTTCAAGCGCGCTACAACCACATCAAACTGAAGTACACCAACTGCACCAACGATCAGATCGTTATTTTGCAAAGGACGGAATACTTGAACCGCACCCTCTTCAGAAAGCTGAACCAAGCCTTTTAGAAGTTGCTTCTGCTTCAGTGGATCGCGCAGACGAATACGACGGAATAGCTCAGGCGCAAAGTTAGGAATACCTGCGAACTTCAAGCTTTCGCCTTGAGTAAAGGTATCGCCAATCTGGATTGTGCCGTGGTTATGCAGACCAATGATGTCACCCGCGTATGCTTTTTCAGCACGCGCACGGTCACCCGCCATGAAGGTTACCGCATCTGAGATACTCACGTTCTTACCAGTACGAACATGGTTCATCTTCATACCTTGGTCGTAAGTACCCGATACGATACGCATGAATGCGATACGGTCACGGTGTTTTGGATCCATGTTTGCTTGGATCTTAAAGACGAAACCAGAGAACTTCTCTTCAGTAGCTTCAACATCACGCTCATTCGCTTGACGCGTTTGAGGTGCTGGAGCCCATCGAGTTAGGCCGTCAAGCATGTGGTCAACACCGAAGTTACCCAATGCAGTACCGAAGTAAACCGGAGTCAACTCGCCAGCAAGGAACAGTTCGTGATCAAACTCAGGGCATGCGCCAATAACCAATTCAAGCTCTTCACGAACGCTGCTCGCCAGATCTTCGCCAACAGCTTCGTCTAGTTCAGGGTTATCTAGACCTTTGATGATACGAACTTCTTGAATCTCATGGCCATGGCCAGATTCATACAAGATCGTTTCATCACGGTGAATGTGGTAAACGCCTTTAAACTCTTTACCACAACCGATAGGCCAAGAGATTGGAGCACAAGCCATACCTAGCTCGCTTTCCACTTCATCTAGCACTTCCATTGGGTCACGAACATCACGGTCAAGTTTGTTCATAAACGTTACGATTGGTGTATCACGTAGACGTGTTACTTCCATCAGTTTACGAGTACGATCTTCGACACCTTTTGCAGCATCGATAACCATCAAACAAGAGTCAACCGCTGTTAGTGTACGGTACGTATCTTCCGAGAAATCTTCGTGTCCTGGAGTATCGAGTAGGTTTACTAGGCAATCGTTGTATGGGAATTGCATTACAGACGTAGTTACCGAGATACCACGTTCTTTTTCCATCTCCATCCAGTCAGATTTAGCGTGCTGGTTAGAGCCACGGCCTTTTACGGTACCCGCTTTTTGAATCGCGTTTCCGAATAAAAGAACTTTTTCAGTAATCGTGGTTTTACCCGCATCCGGGTGAGAGATAATTGCAAACGTTCTACGTTTGCTCACTTCTTGTTGGAAAGACATAGTCGCCCTTTGCTGATCTAAAGCGTAAAAAGGGCAAGTAGATAATACTTGCCCTTGAATTCTGTGTGCGGATTATACAGAAAGCGTGTCACTTTCTAAAGGGTCAGTTTGCACCCTATTTTGAGGCTAATTCTGTGGTTAGTTATTTAGTCGGCTAAAAAACGTAACATGACTAGCTAAACGACATGAAAAGATAGCTCATAATGATCGCATCTTCGTTGCCTTGCTTGGTTGGGTAATAGTTACGACGACGGTCAACTTCATTAAAGCCAGCCTTCTCGTAAAGATTAAACGCATTCACATTACTTTCGCGAACTTCCAGCCAAGCACTCTCAGCGTCAGCTTGTTCACACATATCGAGAAAGTGCTCAACCAAAGCTTTGCCGTAACCTTTACCTTGCTTCTTAGGGTCAACCGCTATCGTCAGCAAAGTCACTTCACCGACAATGTTCTGAGCATAGAAATAGCCGACAACCTTTCCGTCCACCTCTAAAACACGGTGACAGCCTCCACGGCTATTAAGATCACGAATCATGTTTTCAGACCAAGGATGAGAATGCGCGGTCTGCTCAATCTGCCAAATAGCGTCGAGGTGTTGTTCTGAAGTGGGTAATAATTGATTAGTCATAAGCACAAATTTGTTGCCATAAGTCGCGGCGATGTTGGTTATTACCGTTAATGTCAGACAGTAATGGAGATTGAAGTGTTTTTGCCTTCAGTTCATGGGCAGAGTCACAACCAGCAAACCATACCCATTCAACCGAACCTAAATCCACAGCAGACAAGTGTTGCGGTTGAAGGTGTAAAGCTTGAGATAAATCGAGCTTGATACTTTTAAGTACGCGTTCAAACATCACGGCGAGATCTTCCTGAGGTTTTTCAGGTGAAACCAATAGTAACTTGCAGTCGCTCGATAGCGGAATCAATTCAGATTCGTAGCCAGCCAAGCGCTCAGGATGACTAAGCTCCCATTGGCTAATGCCCATCTCTTGCAGGTATTGTGCGTGTGTTTGTGACATATCTAGCGGTGTAACCTTAGGTTTATTGGTATTGGTCTTGTTAGAGCGAACTGAAAAGAAGCTCATTGGGGCTGATACTAACAAAAAATAAAGGAGCATCAAGCTCCTTTATTTAGACTAAATCAGTTTGCATCACATTGCTTAGTGAATAAGGCCTATAAGTCGTTAAACTCAGGGCTATAAGCAATCTTACCTGAATGACCAGCAAGTACGCCGTCGACTAACTCGATAGCTTGGAAGGCACCTTCAGGTACATCCCAAATGCAGCTAAAGCCAAACTCACTTGCGGCTTTAAAACCAAAACGACCGTAGTAAGCAGGATCACCGAGCACAACACAGGCTGGGTATCCAAAATCAACCAAAGTAGAGAAAGCTTCTTCAACCAAAGATTTTGCGATGCCTTGGTTTCTGCACTCTGCTTTTACCGCTAAAGGAGCTAAGCCTTGCCAGTTGTGGTCTTCGCCATCAAGCGTCACAGGGCTAAACATCAGGTGACCAACCACCTCACCGTCATCTGAACAAGCCACCAGCGACAAGGTTAAATGACTATTCTCACGTAAGCTCATAACCAAATTAGCTTCTGCATCCGTTTCAAAAACAGATTTCAATAAACGATCAATGACAAGTATATCTGCCGGTGCTTCAGTTCGAATAAGCATTCATTACCTCACTTTGTGTATCTGGGGATTGTACTCCCTTCTGCACAAAATCAGCTAATTGATTTAACAAAGTTTTCATCGGAGTCGGCAATAAGTCCAAATCTACGCTATCCATCAAGTTTTTGACCTCTAAACCGAGCTCAGTATCCCCCTCAATCGACAGTCGACGCTGGAAGAAAAGCGTATCTGGGTCTTCTTTACGCCCTGCAATAAGCACAAGATCATTAAGGTTACCGCTAAAGCTTACATCTTCAGAAACCTCTTTATCAGCTACAACTAGTTGCTCATTTTGGTAGCTAATACACCAACTTAATCCCATATCCTTGATCGAAACTTTAAGCCACTTATCTTCAAGGAACTCAAAGTCACCGTCTTCTAGAGCTTCTTTGAATACACTTTTCAGCGCTTCCAATAAGGCTCTTTTTTGTACTGTTTTAGGCAATAACTGGACTGGAGATCGCAAAATTGATGCGGCATTTTGAACTAGTTGAGTGCGAATCTTGTTTATCACGTGACTTATCCGTAACTTTGTCAATAATATGGAATGCATCATAAATGATGTTAAAAACTCAGTTACTGTTATGTATCAAATTTACTCCTCTTTGATACTCGACCTTTAATATCCTGAAAATCACAGTTATAGTAACTCAGGTAATGAGAATTACAGCGAATCGCTGCGCTCACAGGTAGATACCAATAATTACACACAAGTAATAAGTATTTATCTATAGTGAATAATCAAGCTCTTGGAGAATTGGTAGTACTTTGATGCCTCCCCAGCAACTACAACATTGGTTTACTCAGTTAACTGCGAACAGTCCGTTCTTTTTTGCAGTTCTTGATGCTCAACATAATTACCTTATGGTTAATGAGCGTTACTGTGATATTGCTGGTTTAACTCAAACTGAGCTTACAGGCATGAATGATCGCCAAACCTTAGGCGAGCAATTCTACCAACATCTAAAGCCGTATTATGAGCGCGCATTCAATGGTGAAGCGATTGAAGCGGAAGTCACTCTCAACGAGACGGACCTCGATACTAGCCTTCATTTCAGCCTTGCCCCCCTCACTAATGGCAACAAAACCGATTACATCGTCTTTCACGCCTTTGACACCTCAGAAAATCAAGTCCTCGTTCGCTCTCTAGAAGAATCTGAAGCGAAATTCCACAAGCTTTCTCAACTGCTGCCAGACGGACTGCTTTTGGTTGAGAACGACTACATTTTGTCATCTAACCCTGCAGCCGCAAGATTGCTTGGTTTCAACTCACCCTCAGAGTTGCTAGGTGAAGAACTGGGCCGTCTGTTTATCGATGAACAAACCAAAACTGTCTTTAATAATAGGCTGAGTTCTATTATTTCCGAGTCGGGTTTGGTTTGTTTAACAGGGGCTCGATGTGGCTTTGAACGTAAGGTTCAACTTCATATCGACTCGACCGCGGTGCTAGGAAACAGTACACAATTAGTACTCATCCAAGATGCACAGGAAACAGCAAAACAGTTTACTCCGGCAAACAGTGAAGATGCCTATATTGATGCGCTCACCAAACTCTACAATCGAGTAGGATTTACCAAGCGTCTTGAGCAATTCATTCACAACAATACACCCGTTGTGATGCTCTACTTAGACATTGATAACTTTAAGAATATCAATGACTCCTTAGGTCACCACATCGGTGACAAAGTCATTAAAGAAGTCGCATCTCGTCTAAAACGCCTACTCCCTCGTCAAGCGGTAGTTGGCCACCTTGGCGGAGACGAGTTTGGCATCATCCTGCCAGAGCCAGAACATCAACGAACACCTGAAGCCTTATCTGAAAAGATCATCGCTCTGATCAATCAACCCTTCGATCTTCACCATTTCAGTAAACGCTTAGCTTGTTCTATTGGCAGCGTGAGCTTTCCTCAAGATGGTACAGACGCACGTATCCTGCTGCAAAACGCCGATACCGCGATGTATGAAGCCAAAGATCGTGGTCGTAATCGCCTGATTAAGTTCAACGAACAGATGAACAAAGAAGCGCGTATGCGACTGTGGCTTGAGATAGAACTGCAAAAAGCACTGCAACAAAATGGACTCGAGGTTTGGTATCAGCCTAAAGTGAATGCCCGTGATTTCACCATCAACGGCGCAGAAGCTCTGGTTCGTTGGAAGCACCCAGTTGAAGGCTACATCAGTCCTGCTGCATTCATCCCAGTTGCGGAACGTGCAGGTCTTATCGAACAGCTTGGTCGTGTGGTAATGCGTGAAGTATTTGCGACGGTTAAGCGTTGGAAGATGCAAGGTATCCTGCCTGGGCGAGTGGCGATCAACCTGTCTCCAGAACAGTTTGGTAACCCAAAGCTGATTGATTACGTTGAAAAGTTACTCCGTTCAACAGAGCTTGATCCAAGCGCGATTACTTTTGAGCTGACAGAAAGTGCTGTGATGAGTGACAGCGAACACACGCTACAAATGCTAAACGCTATCAAGAAACTCGGATTCGCCTTGTCCATCGATGACTTTGGTACAGGCTATTCATCGCTGTCTTACTTAGCTCGCTTCCCTATTGATGAGCTTAAGATTGACCGTGCATTTATCTCTGATATCGACACTCTGCCGAAACAAATTACAGTAATCGAAAACATCATCAACCTTGGTAAATCTCTCGATTTAACTGTGGTTGCAGAAGGTGTCGAAACCAGTGAGCAAGCGACGCTTCTATCAAACCTCAACTGTAGCTCCATTCAAGGTTTCCACTTCTATCGTCCTCAACCAAAACAAGACGTCGAAGAGCTGTTCGCACAAAACCGCCGTCATAAGAACTAATTAGACGATTCGAATACGTCATCCTCTGAAAGCTTAACCAACACATAAAACGGCTACTCGTCAGTACCTCAAACGGAGTAAAAGCAGATTTATCCATCTAAACCTGCCTTACATCAATTCCGTCATTCATAATTCTTCATAAAATGCTCGCTTCAATTTCATTCTACTGGTAGTGAGCAAATGGAACTCTTATGCCCAGCGGGTAACTTACCTGCTTTGAAAACCGCCATTGATTGCGGTGCGGATGCTGTCTATATCGGATTCAAAGACGATACCAATGCCCGACACTTTGCAGGCCTAAACTTTGCGGGTAAAAAGCTCGATCGTGCCGTGCAATACGTGCATGACCGCAACAAGAAAATTCACGTTGCCTTAAATACTTTTGCTCACCCAAATGGCTTCGAACGTTGGACCAATGCCGTAGACAACGCGGCAGCACTGGGTGTTGATGCGCTGATCATAGCGGATATTGCGGTTCTTGAATACGCAGCAAATAAATACCCAGATCTAGAACTGCACCTATCAGTACAAGCTTCTGCGACCAATGCAGCTGCGATCGATTTCTACCACAAGAACTTCAATGTAAAGCGTGTGGTATTGCCGCGCGTATTGTCGATTCATCAGGTCAAACAGCTTTCTCGTAACATCACCTCTGACGTTGACCTTGAAGTATTCGCTTTTGGTAGTTTGTGTATCATGGCTGAAGGTCGTTGCTACCTCTCTTCATACATGACCGGTGAATCCCCTAACACGGTGGGCGCTTGTTCTCCGGCGAAATATGTTCGCTGGCAAGAAACAGAAACCGGCCTAGAGTCGCGCTTGAATGAAATCTTGATTGATAAGTACGTAGCAGGCGAAAACGCGGGCTATCCAACACTGTGTAAAGGTCGCTTTGAAGCGGACATCGATGGCGAACGTAAGCGCTATCATGCACTTGAAGAGCCAACTAGCCTTAATACACTATCAATGCTTCCTGAACTTTTTGCGGCAAATGTTGCTTCTGTGAAGATTGAAGGCCGCCAACGCAGCCCGGCTTATGTTGAACAAGTGACTCGTACTTGGCGTGCGGCCATTGATCGCTACTTAGCGAATCCAGAACAATACCAAGTAGAACAAGCTTGGAATGCAACACTGGCGAATGTATCTGAAGGCACACAAACCACCCTTGGTGCTTACCACCGTAAATGGCAATAGCGCCAAATGGAGAACTCAATGAAATACGCATTAGGCCCTCTACTCTACTTTTGGCCAAAACAGGACGTTGAAAGCTTCTATGAGCAAGCAAAGTCTAGCTCTGCCGACATCATCTACCTTGGTGAAGCCGTGTGTTCAAAGCGTCGTGAGATGAAAGCCAAACACTGGATGGACATTGCCAAAGAGCTGTCTGCTTCAGGTAAACAAGTGGTACTATCGACGATGGCGTTGTTGGAAGCGCCAAGCGAAGTCAACATCATGAAGAAGTACATTGATAACGGTGACTTCGCGATTGAAGCCAACGACGTATCGGCTATTCAATTAGCCAGCGAAAGCAAAGTACCGTTCGTGGTTGGCCCTGCGGTTAACACCTACAATGCACGCACGCTGAACCTATTTTTGAAGCAAGGTATGACGCGCTGGTGTATGCCTGTTGAGCTTTCTCGTGAATGGCTGAGTAACGTCATGACACAATGTGAAGAGCTTAATATTCGTAATAAGTTCGAAGTCGAAGTGTTTAGCCATGGCTACTTGCCTCTTGCTTACTCAGCACGCTGCTTTACCGCTCGCGCTGAAAACAAAGCCAAAGACGATTGCGAAACCTGTTGTATCAAGTACCCAACAGGTCTCCAAGTCGATAGCCAAGAAGGTCAGTCGGTCTTTAACCTTAACGGTATCCAAACCCAATCAGGTTACTGCTACAACCTAGTCAATGACCTGCCGAGCATGCATGACTTGGTCGACGTGGTTCGTTTGAGCCCGTTAGGTATCGATACCTTCTCTGAGATCAACAACTTCAAAGCCAATGAGCATGGCCAAAAACCAATGACTATTGAAAACCGTCAATGCAACGGATACTGGCACCAACTTGCAGGTTTAGAAGTTAAGAACATCTAACTCCTCTCGTTGAATCAATCAGTAACAGATACAAAAAAGGTCTAGCATTCGCTAGACCTTTTTCATTCAGTTCACGAAAAACGACCTACGCCGTCGCTGTTTCCAGCGGCGCAGCGTCGAGCTTCTTTACGTCTTTGTAGAGCATAATCATAACAACTACGCTTAACGCGATATTGGACAATGGATACGCTATCCAGATCCCCGGCACACCGTACAACTTAGGCATAATGTACAAGAAAGGTAATTGGATAAGCATGTTACCTATCGTCACAAACATGGCCTTGCTGCCCTTGTTCACCGCTTGATAGTAAGCACCCGCTACCACTAAGAAGCCATCAAGCGCCAATGCAAACATGTGCAATCTAATACCCAACACGGTGTACTCAACTAGCTGAGGTTCATCCGAGTTAAAGACGGAAACAAACTCACGTGGGAACGCATTCAGCAACAACACAAACGCCACACCAATCAAGACAGAGCTCACCATCGCAATCTTCAGTAACTTACGAATATTCGCTTGATTGCGAGCACCATGGTTGTAACTCACTAAAGGCTGCATACCATTTGCGATGCCTTCCGCTGTGAGGTAATAAACCGTCACGATATAGCCCAAAATCGCGTAAGCACCAATCATCAACTGGTCGCCATATTGAGAGAACAAGGCATTGTGCAGCGCCACCATCATCGAACCATACGCATACATAAAGAAGCTTGATGTACCGATAGCGAAGATTTCAGGAATTACCGATAACTTCAATCTCAGTTCATTCCAACGTAAACGCAAGTTTGCTCGACGTGAAAAGAAGTAAGCCATACCCAGGCCTGTTACCACAAACTGAGCCATTGCAGTTGCCAATGCAGCACCCTTCAACTCCCAACCAAACTGAGCGATAAACAGGTAATCCAATACAATATTGATCACCGCACCCACAATCATCAGTATGGTGGCCAAGTTCGGACTGTCATCGTTACGCAGCAAAAATGGCATCGCAATAGAGCCTAAGGTAAAGACACTTGCACCAATTAGGATATGTAAGTATTGCAGGCCAAGCTCATACACTCGACCTTCCGCGCCCTGCCAAAGCAGAAAGTTATCAGCAAAAAGAAATAACAATCCAGAGACAATTGGCGTTATCGCCAACAGCAAGGTTAGACCCGTTGCTAAGATCTGCTTAGCGCCTTTGGTGTCTTTTTCACCTTGGCGAATCGAGACAAGGGCACCCGTACCCACGCCCACCAGCATACCAATGCCGAGAATCGACCCAATAACAGGCCACGCGACGTTAATACCCGCAAGTCCATCAGCACCGACATAACGGCCGATAAAGATGCCATCTACCACTTGGTAAAGGCCATTAACCAACATAGCCGCTACGGTAGGAATTGTGTATCGCCAGAATTGACGACTAATTGAGTTACTCATTTCTTACTCTACTTTCTTTCATCTATTGAGCCGCACTAAAATGAGATACGACTCTAAAAATTAGTTAACAAGGCTAACTAAATATTTAAACTAATTACTTCAACGCTTTATCTAACAGTTGATTCAACAGTTGGGATTCTTGCTCAGATAAACGGCTCTCAAGCGTTTGTGCCATCACCTGATAAATCTTACTTTCTTCTTCCAAACCAATTTCAGCTTTCTTGGTTAAAATGACCAACTTAGAGCGTGCATCCTCAAGCGAGGCTTGGCGTTCTACTAGTCCTTTTCTTTCTAGCCTTTGAACCATAGTCGTGGCTGAAGGTTTTGTCACCTGCATCTCAATAGCAAGATCTGTTAGCCGAATAGGCTCTGGTGAAGCTTGAATGACCTTCAAATAATCGTACTCATTGAAGCTCAGTTGGCAGATAGGATCTTCATTCACTTGAGTGCGCCATATCTTAGAAGCAAAGCGTTCAATTTTTTCTAGATTCTGATCCAGCATAGATTTCCAACCACAGAATTTACATTTAGTTAGCAAGGCTAACTATTTTAATGTTGTTTGATTTTAAAGCAACCAAAAACTAAATAACGCGTATAAAAAAACCGCTGACTGGCAGCGGTTTTTAATATTCTTACTTTCTTACTATGTCACTTACTTAGCGTTAGCTTCTTCTTCGGCAGCGGCCAACTTAGCTTGCGCTAAATGTTCAGCCTTAAGCGTACTAAAAATACGGCTTAACTCTAAGAAAGAGTAACGGTGTTCTACGTATTCATACACGTTAAAAGAAACCGCTAATTTGTACAAAGAGATAGCATTCGCGTAATCACCATTCATGTGGTGACGCTTAGCAAGGTAGAAGTACGTTTCAGTCAGGCGTTGAGCTAGGAGCGTGTTGTCACGAGTCCCCGTTAGGATAGCTTTGAACGCCTGCTCTTCAGTAATATCGTCAAGCATGATCGCAACTAATACCCAGCCCCACTGTTCATCACGGCTCTCGTAACGCTTTTGCAAATCAAGCTTCGCTTGTTCTGGCGTGAGTTCATGCTGAATGATGTAAAGCCACAGAGCGCGGAACGGATCGCTAGGATCATCGGCGTAGTGCTTCATCATCTCTTCATTGGCTAAGTCATAGCGCTCGCCATAGTAGAGTGCGATAGAGCGATTTCGTTCTGCATATGAGTTTGCAGGATCAAGCTCTAACGTCGAATCAAAAGATTCATAAGCGGCATCAAACTCCCCTACTTGCGTAAAGTAAACACCCAAAAGGTTGAAGATATCAGGTTGAGCGGGGTTCAATGAAAGAGACTGATTGAAATCAAGACGTGCTAAATCACGCAAGCCAACACTGTCGTAGTAGTTACCACGCTCGAACAACATTTTAGCTCGAACTTCATCGTTCAAGTCTGGGCGTTGTAATAACTGACTAAGGCGCGCTATTTGCACTTCTTGCTGAACACTTGGTTGAAGCGGCACAGCCATTGGTGGATAAACCCAACGTGAGGTGTTATCTGATGTTGTCGCACAACCAGTTAGTACAAGCAGTAAACACATACTCGCGGTTTGAAACCATTTCACAAATAATTACTCCTGTTATGACCGCAATAAAAAAGGGGAGCGATATGCTCCCCTTTATAACATGCTTTTTTACCAATGGGTTAGAAATCACTAAAAAGCGATAGTCCCATTAATAGGCTAAGAATTACTCAGCAGCAGGTGCTTCGCCTTCAGCTGGCGTTTCAACTGCTTCTTTCATGCTTAGACGTACACGGCCTTGACGGTCAATTTCAAGAACCTTAACAGGAACTTCTTGACCTTCAGTTAGGTAGTCAGACACTTTCTCAACACGCTTGTCAGCGATTTGAGAGATGTGTACTAGACCATCTTTACCTGGAAGGATCGTAACGAATGCACCGAAGTCAGCTAGACGAGCAACTTTACCTTGGTAAATGCGGCCAACTTCAACTTCAGCTGTGATCTCTTCGATACGGCGGATAGCTTCTTTAGCAGCTGCGCCTTCAGTAGCAGCAATCTTGATTGTGCCATCGTCTTCGATTTCGATTGTAGTACCTGTTTCTTCACAAAGAGCACGGATAACTGCGCCGCCTTTACCGATAACATCTTTGATCTTATCAGAGCTGATTTTCATTGTGTGGATACGTGGAGCGAATTCAGAGATATCTTCACGAGCACCAGAGATAGCTTCATCCATTACAGAAAGGATGTGCTTACGTGCACCTTGCGCTTGGTTAAGTGCAATTTGCATGATCTCTTTAGTGATACCTTCGATCTTGATGTCCATTTGAAGAGCAGTGATACCAGCGTTAGTACCTGCTACTTTAAAGTCCATGTCACCTAGGTGATCTTCGTCGCCAAGGATGTCAGAAAGAACAACGAAATCGTCGCCTTCTTTAACAAGACCCATTGCGATACCTGCAACAGAAGCTTTGATTGGAACACCAGCATCCATAAGTGCTAGAGATGTACCACATACAGAAGCCATTGAAGAAGAACCGTTAGATTCTGTGATTTCCGATACAACGCGAACTGTGTATGGGAATTCGTCAACAGAAGGCATTACTGCTTGGATACCACGTTTAGCAAGCTTACCGTGACCAATTTCACGACGCTTAGGAGAACCAACGAAACCAGTCTCACCTACACAGTATGGAGGGAAGTTGTAGTGTAGAAGGAAGTTGTCTTTCTTCTCACCCATTAGGCTGTCGATGATTTGAGCATCACGTTGTGTACCAAGCGTTGCAGTAACAAGTGCTTGAGTTTCACCACGAGTGAATAGAGAAGAACCGTGTGTACGTGGAAGAACACCAGTACGTACGTCTAGCGCACGAACCATGTCTTTTTCACGGCCATCGATACGTGGGTTGCCAGCAATGATGCGGCTACGTACTACGTTTTTCTCTAGAGAACCAAGCATGCCGCGGATTTCGCGCTCATCTAGGTTTTCGTCTTGTGCAATTAGAGCTTCAACAGTGTCGTTCTTGATTGCGCCAACTTGCTCGTAACGAGCCATTTTCTCAGTGATTTGGTACGCGTCAGATAGACGAGTTTCAGCTTGCTCAGCAACTTTAGCTTTAAGCTCAGTGTTAACTGCTGGCGCTTCCCAGTTCCAAGATGGAGTTGCAACTTCAGCTGCAAATTCGTTGATCGCTTTGATTACAACTTGCTGTTGGTCGTGACCGTAAACAACAGCTGAAAGCATTTCTTCTTCAGATAGGTTATCTGCTTCAGATTCAACCATAAGTACTGCGCCTTCTGTACCAGACACAACTAGGTCTAGTTTAGAGTTTTCAAGCTCAGTATTTGATGGGTTAAGAACAAGTTCGCCGTCGATGTGACCAACACGTGCAGCACCGATAGGACCATTGAATGGCGCACCAGAGATAGCAAGCGCAGCAGACGTTGCGATCATAGTGATCATGTCTGGGTTTACGTCAGGGTTGATAGAAACAACCGTAGCGATAACTTGAACTTCGTTTTTAAACGCACTTGGGAAAAGTGGACGAATTGGACGGTCAATCAGACGAGCTGTTAGCGTTTCGCCTTCAGAAGGACGACCTTCACGCTTGAAGAAACCACCAGGGATTTTACCCGCAGCGTATGTACGCTCTTGGTAGTTAACTGTTAGAGGGAAGAAATCTTGGCCTGCAACAGCTTCTTTCTTAGCAACAACAGAAACGAATACTGATGTATCGTCCATAGTCGCCATTACAGCAGCAGTAGCTTGACGTGCCATTACGCCCGTTTCTAGAGTAACGGTGTGGTTACCGTACTGGAACGATTTTACAACTGGTTTTTCAAACATTGTATATCCTTAGCTCTAAAGTCATGACTTTAGATTAAGTGAAGATTGACTCAAGATATTACCAATCGCGACTAGTGAAAAGAGACTTGGGAATGATGCTTCTTTGTATGAGTTCATACGCCGAATTAAGACCAAATCCGCCTTTGAATAGTCGCGACCTATTGGCCGACATCTGTGACTGTAACGTCTTGAGAGGTTGATTGCCCAGCGTTGAAAACGCATAGGCGGGCGTAGTATAAACTATTTTTATTAGGAGAGATATTTCCTATCAGAAAAAGCCAGATGATATTCTGTGCATCCGGCCAAACATTTTCTTACAGGCACAAAAAAAGGAGCATAAATGCTCCTTTTCTTCAAACTGTCTTTGCAGACATCGCTATTAGCGACGTAGGCCTAGACGCTTGATTAGGTCTTGGTAACGAGTAAGGTTTTTGCCTTTCAAGTAATCAAGAAGCTTACGACGGCTAGAAACCATACGTAATAGACCACGACGGCTGTGGTGATCATGTTTGTGCGCTTTGAAGTGACCTTGTAGGTGGTTGATAGAAGCAGTAAGTAGTGCTACTTGTACTTCTGGTGAACCTGTGTCGCCTTCAGATTGTGCGTATTCTGCAACGATTGCTGCTTTAGTTTCTGCATTCAGAGACATAAATCTCTCCTGATAAGAGTAAGTTTATATTTGTAGCAGCCAATCTCTGATTCAGCCGCTACGCGAGCCGAGGATTATAGGGAAGTTTACGAGTTGGTGCAATAACAATCGAACTGATGAAAAACGAAAAAAGCGAACCATTAAAATTAAGGGCTCGCTTTCTAATTTATTTACTCGTCTTTCACGACTCAGCGCTAAGATCCGATTCTGTGTAAGCGCTACGCTTGTGGCTCTTCATCTCTGAAAACAACCAAACGCTTCGGTGCAACTCGGCCATCTTCGCCAATCTGAGCAACGCCGACAAACAGCTTCTCTTCGCCGCTTGTCATGCGAACCGTTCCTTCCGTTGGCGCACCAGCAACCTGAACTGGCATACCGTGCTGAACAAGATCAGTCAGTTCCGCATTCAAGTTAACTTCAGGTAAGTCTTCTACAGCTGTGTCCATTGGCATTAGCAATGGATCAAGCAACTCTTTAGGTGCAATCTCTTGCGCTTGTGCTTGCTCTAGAATTTCGTTCAGCTGTTCCAAGGTAACCATGCGTTCATACGGGTACTTTGCAACACCAGTACGACGAAGCATTGTCACATGAGCACCACAACCTAGCATTTCACCAAGATCATCGGTGATCGTACGGATGTAAGTCCCTTTAGAACAATGCACTTCCATCTCAACTTCATCGCCTTCAAAGCGAAGTAGCTCAATAGAATACACCGTGATCTTGCGAGACTCACGAGGAACCTCGATACCTGCACGTGCGTATTCATACAAAGGCTTACCTTGATACTTCAATGCTGAGAACATTGATGGAATCTGGTCGGTTTCACCTTTGAAGCTTGCAATGCAGCGTTCAAGTTGCTCTTGAGTCACGTTGATTTCACGCGTTTCAACCACTTCACCATCAGAGTCTGAAGTGTTGGTACGCTCACCAAGCTTAGCAATAACAACGTAGCGCTTATCAGAATCTAATAGAAACTGAGAAAACTTCGTTGCTTCACCAAGACAAATTGGCAGCATGCCAGTCGCAAGAGGATCCAGAGCACCGGTGTGCCCTGCTTTCTCTGCAAAGTAAATGCGTTTTACTTTTTGCAGTGCATCATTAGATGAAATACCTGTCGGCTTATCTAACAGAATTACCCCGTTTATAGGGCGACCTTTACGACGGCGAGCCATTACTCTTCGTCCTTAGACTGAGTATCCTCAGTACGGCCTGCTTCTTCTTGCTTACGCTTGTCGTCGTTCAATACTTCGCTTACTAGGTTAGACATACGCATGCCTTCAACCAAAGTGTTGTCGTAAGTAAAGCGAACTTCAGGCGTTAGACGGTGACGAATACGCTTACCAAGAGCCATACGAACTGGCACTTCATGCTCTTTAAGAGCAGCAAGACATGATTCAGGTGTTTGCTCACCAATACATAGGAAAGTCACGAACACTTTTGCGTAAGCAAGGTCACGAGACACTTCTACATCTGAAATAGTGACCATACCAATGCGTGAGTCACGAACTTCACGTTGTAGGATAAGTGCTAGCTCTTTTTGAAGCTGCTGAGACACACGTTGTGTGCGGCTAAATTCTTTTGACATTTTCTTTTCTCACTTAGAAAGATGGGGGGCTTGGTAATTACCAGCCCCCCATGGTGTATTCAACAACCGATTACTTATTACCTTTACTAGTAATGTTAGTAACCTTAGTCAATATGTCGAGTCGTACAGACTGATTAGTCTAGAGTACGTTTAACTTCAACAATTTCGAATACTTCGATCTGGTCACCAACGCGAACGTCGTTGTAGTTCTTAACGCCGATACCACACTCGTAACCATTTTTAACTTCTTGAACGTCATCTTTAAAGCGACGAAGTGACTCTAGTTCACCTTCGTAGATAACAACGTTTTCGCGAAGTACGCGGATTGGGTTGCTACGCTTAATAGTACCTTCAGTAACGATACAACCAGCGATTGCACCAAGTTTAGGCGACTTAAATACGTCACGAACTTGAGCAAGACCAATGATCTCTTGACGGAATTCAGGAGCAAGCATACCGCCCATTGCCTGTTTAACTTCGTCGATCAGTTGGTAAATGATTGAGTAGTAACGTAGATCTAGGTTTTCATTCTGAACAGTACCACGCGCAGTTGCGTCAGCACGTACGTTGAAACCAAGGATGATAGCGTTAGAAGCTGCTGCAAGCGTTGCATCAGTTTCAGTAATACCACCAACACCAGAACCTACGATGTTCACTTTAACTTCGTCAGTTGACAGTTTCAGTAGAGAGTCAGCAATCGCTTCTACAGAACCTTGAACGTCAGCTTTAAGTACAACGTTAAGTTCAGCAACTTCACCAGCCGTCATGTTCGCGAACATGTTCTCTAGTTTCGCTTTTTGTTGGCGAGCTAGTTTAACATCACGGAATTTACCTTGACGGTAGTTTGCAACTTCACGCGCTTTACGCTCATCACGTACAACCGTTGCTTCATCACCTGAAGCAGGAACGCCAGAAAGACCTAGAATTTCTACAGGGATAGATGGACCTGCAGTTTCGATGTCTTTACCATTTTCATCACGCATTGCACGAACACGGCCGTACTCTTGACCACAAAGAACGATGTCGCCTTTGTTTAGAGTACCAGACTGTACTAGTACTGTTGCAACTGGACCGCGACCTTTATCAAGACGAGATTCAACAACAACACCAGATGCCATGCCTTCTTTAACCGCTGTAAGCTCAAGAACTTCAGACTGAAGAAGGATAGCTTCTAGAAGACCATCGATGTTTGTACCCTGTTTTGCAGAGATGTGAACGAAGATGTTCTCACCGCCCCATTCTTCAGGGATAACGTCGTATTGAGCTAGCTCATTCTTAACGTTGTCTGGGTTTGCACCCTCTTTATCGATCTTGTTCACAGCAACAATCAGAGGAACGCCTGCCGCTTTCGCGTGCTGGATTGCTTCGATTGTTTGTGGCATTACGCCATCGTCTGCTGCAACAACAAGTACAACGATATCTGTCGCTTGAGCACCACGAGCACGCATAGCGGTAAACGCCGCGTGTCCAGGAGTATCAAGGAACGTGATCATGCCGTTGTCAGTATCTACGTGGTAAGCACCAATGTGCTGCGTGATACCGCCAGCTTCGCCAGAAGCAACGTGTGCTTTACGAATGTAATCAAGTGTAGAAGTTTTACCGTGGTCAACGTGACCCATGATAGTAACAACAGGAGCACGACCTTCTGCGATAGCATCGCTATCACGGTCAGCTAGCACTGCTTCTTCTAATTCGTTTTCTTTGCGAAGGATAACCTTGTGGCCCATTTCTTCAGCAACAAGTTGT
Organism: Vibrio sp. Evd11; assembly: GCF_900382755.1. NCBI lineage: Bacteria > Pseudomonadati > Pseudomonadota > Gammaproteobacteria > Vibrionales > Vibrionaceae > Vibrio > Vibrio sp. Evd11. The sequence goes on along the minus strand of NZ_OSDX01000005.1, from coordinate 118,627 downwards.
GCTGTTTCTTGGTCGATCACTTGGTTGATAGTCGCCATAGCGCCCATCTTCATCATCACTTTGATAACTTCAGTTGCTTTAACTGACATTTTGCTAGCCAGTTCAGAAACAACGATAGTTTCGCCGATAGCAACATCAGATTTAGCAACAGTTGCTGACTTATCGAAGCCTTGTTGCATTGAAGTTGGTTTAGCTAGCTTACCTTTACCGCCACGACCACGTTGGTTACGACCACCACGGTTGTTGCCAGGTTGAGCTGCTGGAGCAGGTTTCTTCTTGCGACGACGAGGAGCTTTCTCATCTTTTTTATCAGCCGCATCTTCTGCTTCACGAGCATAAGTAGAAGTAGTCACATGGTAATCCGCAGATTTCTCTTGCTCTTTCTTCTTCTTCTCTTCTTCAGACCAACGTTCTTGGTTTTCTTCTGCTAACTTACGAGCCTCTTCAACAAGCTTAGCTGCTTCAGCTTCTGCTTTACGAGTTGCTTCTTGCTCTTGACGAGCTTTTAGTTCATCCGCTTCTTTTTTCGCTTGTGCGTTAGCGTCTGCATTTTTTGAATTCATGTCTTTTTTAGCCTTATCAGCTTGTGCGCGTTGAGCCTTCTCTTCAGCATCACGTTTTGCATCCGCTTCACGTGTTACTTTTGCTTCGGCTTCGCGCTGTGCTTTCTCTGCAGCATCACGTTTCGCTTGCTCTTCAGCATCGCGTTGTGCTTTCTCTTCCGCTTCACGATTAGCTGCATCCTCAGCCTCACGTTTCGCTTCATCTTCAATAGCGCTGCGCTTCACGTAAGTACGTTTTTTACGTACCTCTACTTGAACATCCTTACTCTTACCGCCTCCAGCGGCAACACTTAGCGTGCTGCGGGTCTTGCGTTGAAGAGTTAAACGAGTCGGTTCTGTTTCACCTGAAGTATCACCGTGCTCCTTTTTAAGGTGCGTTAGCAATGTTTGCTTCTCTGAATCAGTCACTTGATCCGACCCTGCTTTCTTCATGCCTGCATCAGCAAGTTGTTCAATTAAGCGGTCAACTGGCGTACCAATCTCTTCACTCAGTGCTTTAACTGTTAATTGTGTCATACCGCTCTCTCTCCTTGCTGAATTATTCTTCGTCGCCGAACCAACAGATGTTACGCGCAGCCATAATCAGCTCGCCCGCACGCTCTGCAGTTAGGTCTTCGATGCCTTCTAGTTCATCAACGCCTTGGTCAGCTAGGTCTTCCAATGTAGCAACGCCTTTTGCAGCTAGCTTGTAAGCCATTTCACGCTCAAGACCTTCAAGTGCAAGTAGGTCTTCAGCAGGCTCAACACCATCGAAAGTTTCTTCTTTCGCTAGCGCTAGAGTAGTCAGTGCGTCTTTTGCGCGGTTACGCAGTTCTTCGACGATACCTTCGTCTAGACCGTCCACTTCAAGAAGCTCGTTTACAGGAACGTATGCTACTTCTTCAAGCGTAGAGAAACCTTCTTCAACAAGCATTTGAGCAAAGTCTTCTTCGATGTCTAGGTGCTTCATGAAGTTTTCAATTGAAGCAACAGCTTCTTCTTGGTGCTTCTTCTGAAGATCTTCAACAGTCATTACGTTCAGTTCCCAACCCGTTAGTTGAGATGCTAGACGTACGTTTTGACCGCTACGACCGATAGCTTGCGCTAGGTTGTCAGCTTCAACCGCGATGTCCATTGAATGTGTATCTTCATCAACGATGATAGAAGCCACATCAGCAGGAGCCATTGCGTTGATTACGAATTGCGCCGGGTTATCGTCCCAAAGCACGATATCGATACGCTCACCGCCAAGGTCGTTAGAAACAGCTTGTACACGTGCACCACGCATACCAACACACGCACCAACAGGGTCAATACGTTTGTCGTTTGTTTTAACAGCGATTTTAGCACGAGAACCAGCGTCACGTGCAGCACCTTTAAGTTCAATTAGCTCTTCGCCAATCTCAGGCACTTCAACGCGGAATAGTTCAGCTAGCATTTCAGGCTTAGAGCGAGTAATGAACAACTGGAAGCCGCGAGCTTCTGGCTTAACTGCGTATAGAAGACCACGAACACGGTCACCTGGACGGAAGTTTTCACGAGGAAGCTGGTCATCACGAAGGATTACCGCTTCAGCGTTGCTACCTAGGTCTAGGATAATAGTGTCACGGTTTACTTTCTTAACAACACCAGTAACTAACTCACCTTCGTTATCGATGAACTGCTCAACGATTTGAGCGCGTTCAGCTTCACGTACTTTCTGTACGATAACTTGCTTAGCCGTTTGAGTCGTAATACGGTCAAACGTTACTGATTCGATGTCATCTTCGATGAAACCGCCAAGTTCGATCTCTGGGTCATCGTACTTCGCAGCTTCAATAGAGATTTCTTTTGTTGGGAATTCAACTTCCTCAACAGCTTCCCAACGGCGGAAAGTTTCGAAATTACCCGTTTTACGGTCAATTTCAACACGAACTTCGATTTCTAGTTCGCTTTTCTTTTTTGTTGCCGTTGCAAGCGCGATTTCAAGCGCTTCAAAAATACGCTCACGAGGAACTGCTTTCTCATTAGAAACAGCTTCTACTACCGCCAAAATTTCTTTGTTCATTAATCTAGCCTCTTAAGCTCATCTCTCTAGGAGAACTAAAATTTAGGGATCAGGTTAGCTTTCGCAATATTGCTCAGGACGAATTCTTCTTCTTGTCCTTCAACCAATACTTTTACTGTCTCGCCTTCAATAGATTGGATATCACCTTTCCATTTACGACGGTTGCCGACAGCCATTTTCAAAACGATGCTTACCTCGTGACCAATAAATTGTTGGTAATGCTCTGCTTTGAACAGTGGTCTCTCTAAACCTGGTGAAGACACTTCAAGGTTATAAGCCACTGAAATTGGATCTTCAACGTCCATTACGGCACTTACTTGGTGACTAACTTCAGAGCAATCGTCTACATTGATACCATTTGGTGAATCGATGTAAATACGTAGCGTTGAGTGCTCACCAGCACGAATAAATTCTAATCCAACTAACTCATAACCTGATGCTGCTACTGGAGCGTCAAGCATTTCAGTAAGTTGTCTTTCTAAACCAGTCATTTAACCACTCCAGAAACAAAAAAAGGGCTCAAAGCCCAATTTAAATTCCAAGCAAACATTATCTAAATTGCATTTACAAATGCTTAGATAACAAAAAACCCCGTATAAGCCGGGGTTTTTGTTGCTGGACCCTTATATGTTAAGTGCCATCATATTTGATATTACACTTAACTCACAGTGAGGTTCACACTGTGCAAACTTGCTACCAATACATGCTATATAATAGCATTGAAATTGGTTGCGGGAGCCGGATTTGAACCGACGACCTTCGGGTTATGAGCCCGACGAGCTACCAAACTGCTCCATCCCGCGTCCGACTTGTGAGCATTATACGCCCAACAAGATGTTTTACAAGTTTGTAAACATGGTGCCGAGAGAGGGACTCGAACCCTCACACCCTAAGGCACTAGCACCTCATGCTAGCGTGTCTACCAATTTCACCATCTCGGCATCAAATCTTTGCAGATTATTGTGGAATCTCGTCGCCTTGCGCCGGAACTTCACTCACTGCATCTTCAGCTTGCTGAATTACCTGACCTTCAGTCGGGTTAATCCATTGTGACTCAGTTTTATGTGTAGACATATTACCAAGCACTAAGCTAAGGATAAAAAATGTAGTTGCAAAAATTGCAGTCATTCGGGTAAGGAAATTTCCTGAGCCACCAGCACCAAACACAGTGTTTGAAGCGCCAGCACCGAATGAGGCTCCCATATCTGCGCCTTTACCTTGTTGAATCAACACTAGGCCAATTACACCAAGCGCTGCCAACAGGTAAATCACAAGTAGAACTGTAAACATTTTTCCACCTATGTTCCTAATTGTTGAGCCAGCGCCGTTCAAAAAACTATTTTTAAGAACAAGGCTAGCGACCTCCTAACTGAAGGCCGAGCAATACTAGCGAATGCGACGATGACTGACAAGGGGAATTTGCTAAAAAATAAGCCTTTAACAAACGAGTGGTTAAAAAAAGGGCAAAAGCGACATAAAACTCGTTTATGTCGCTTTTCATCAAGGCATAAGTTAAACAGACCTAATCACGGGCATGATGATGTACGCCACAGCGATAAACTATTTAATTAGCAATTCGCTTTTACAGCGTCAGCAATCTTAAGTGCAGATTTCTGAACAAGATCAGCATCTTCACCTTCAACCATCACTCGTAATAGTGGCTCTGTACCTGACTTACGCAGCAATACGCGGCCTTTCTCACCAAGTTCAGCTTCCACTTCCACAACTGCCGTTTTAACCGCCTCTGCTTCTAATGGGTTTGAGTCGCCGCTGAAACGAACATTTTCTAGAACCTGAGGGTATAATGTCATACCTTGAGAAAGTTCATTCAGTGTCATTTCGCTATCAACCACTGAAGCCAACACTTGCAGTGCAGCAACGATGGCATCACCCGTCGTTACTTTATCTAATAGAATCACATGGCCAGAGTTTTCTGCACCAATCTTCCAGCCTTTAGCAAGAAGCTGCTCCATTACATAACGGTCACCTACAGCAGCACGTACAAATGGAATACCTAATTGCTTAAGTCCATTTTCCATACCAAGGTTCGTCATCAATGTACCAACAACCCCGCCTTTTAGTTCACCACGACGTAGCGCATCACGAGCAATGATGTAAGCGATTTGGTCGCCATCAACCTTGTTGCCTAGCTCATCAACCATAATGATACGGTCACCGTCGCCATCAAAGCCAAGACCTAGTGCTGCTTTCTCTTCAACCACTTTAGCTTGCAGAGCACGCACATCCGTAGCTCCCACTTCATGGTTAATGTTGGTACCATTTGGCTCAACGCCCATTGCGATGACTTCAGCACCCAACTCTTTAAACACAGCTGGCGCGATGTGGTAAGTTGCACCGTGCGCGCAATCAACCACAATTTTCATTCCGGCTAACGTCATTTTGTGCGGGAATGTACTTTTACAAAATTCAATATAACGACCAGCGGCATCATTTAAGCGTACTGCTTTACCTAGTACTGAAGATTCCACGCACTCGATATCTTTGTCTAGTTCAGCTTCGATTGCCAACTCAATTTCATCCGACAATTTAGTCCCTTCAGAAGAGAAGAACTTAATACCGTTATCGTAATATGGGTTGTGCGATGCAGAGATAACAATCCCCGCCTCAGCACGGAAAGTTTGTGTTAGGTAAGCAACAGCCGGTGTCGGCATTGGCCCTGTAAACGTTGCCTGTAGGCCCGCAGCAGCTAAGCCAGCTTCTAAAGCAGACTCAAGCATGTAACCAGAAATACGAGTATCTTTACCGATAATCACTTTCTTTGTACCCTGCTTTGCTAAAACACGACCCGCAGCCCAGCCAAGCTTCAAAACAAAATCAGGTGTAATTGGGTACTGACCCACTTTGCCACGTACGCCATCTGTTCCGAAGTAACGTCTTTTATCAGACATATTGATTTTCCTTAATTATTATTTAGTGATTGTTGTTCATCACTTCAATTATCTTCATCGCTTCCAATGTATCTTCTACATCGTGAACGCGAATAATTTGAGCACCTTTCATCGCAGCAATGGTGGCGCAAGTAACACTTCCTACCATGCAATCTGCTGGTGCTTTATCTAGCAGCTTAAAGATCATCGATTTTCTCGAGATACCCGCTAAGATTGGCAAGCCAAGCGTATGAAATTTTTCAAGGTGCGCTAATAGGTGGTAATTATGCTCTATGGTTTTACCAAAGCCAAAGCCAGGATCTAAAATAAGTTGTTCTTTAGGTATACCTACGGACTCACAAGCCTCAACCCTTTCTTTTAAAAAGTCTTCAACATCAGTGAAAACATCGTCATAGCTAGGGTTAGCTTGCATGGTTCTTGGCTGGCCTTTCATGTGCATCAAACAAACTGGAACTTGAGCTTGAGCAGCAGCCTCTAAAGCGCCCGGCTCTTGCAGAGCTCGCACATCATTGATCAAGTCAGCGCCCGCTTCAACGGCTTGACGCATCACTTCCGCTTTGCTGGTATCAATAGAGATCCACACATCAAAATTAGCTCGAATCGCTTTAATTGCAGGGATAACCCTTGATAGTTCATCTTCCAATGTAACTTCAGGCGCTCCCGGGCGGGTAGATTCACCACCGATATCAATAATACTGACACCAGCTTGGATCATACGCTCAGCTTGCTGTAATGCTTTCTCTAATGAGCTGAATTGACCACCATCAGAAAATGAGTCGGGAGTTACATTGAGGATACCCATCACATGCGGACGGTCTAAAAGGAGTGTTTTGTTGTTGGCTTGTAATATCATGGAAGGCAGGTCTTAAAAGGTTAAAACACTTTGCGCTATAAACAGAAAAACCCTGAGCGTACTCAGGGTTTTAATTAACAGCTTAGCGATTAAGAATCTTTGTTTTGAGCGTCATCTGATTCAGATTTAGCTTCTTCAACTTTCGACTCTTCAGCTTTTGGTTCGGCTTTAGCTTCAGGTTTAACCTCAGCTTCAGGCTTAGCTTCTTCCTTTGCAGGTTCTGCTTTTGCCTGGTCCCCCCAACCAGCAGGCTCACGAATATCAGTCTTACGTTCCATGAGGTCATCAATCTGACCCGCATCGATCGTTTCGTACTTCATAAGCGCATCTTTCATCGAGTGCATCAAATCCATATTATCTTCTAGGATTTGCTTAGCTCGAGCGTAGTTGCGGTCGATAAGAATACGAATTTCTTCATCGATAAGTCTAGTTGTATCGTCAGAAACATGCTTCGCTTGGCTCATGCCGCGACCTAGGAAAACTTCGCCTTCTTCTTCAGCATAAAGAAGAGGACCCAATTTCTCAGAGAAGCCCCATTGCGTAACCATCTTACGGGCAATATCTGTTGCACGTTCGATATCGTTAGACGCACCAGTCGAAACTTTGTCTTTGCCGTAGATAAGCTCTTCAGCAAGACGACCACCGTACAAGCTAGAAATCATTGACTCTAGATGTTGGCGAGACATGCTTACGCGATCTTGCTCTGGTAGATACATAGTCACACCAAGTGCACGACCACGTGGGATGATTGATACCTTGTACACTGGATCGTGTTCAGGTACCAAACGACCAACAATTGCGTGGCCTGCTTCGTGGTAAGCTGTTGACTCTTTCACTTCTTCAGACATCACCATTGAACGGCGCTCTGCACCCATCATGATCTTATCTTTCGCAAGTTCAAACTCAACCATCGATACATTACGCTTGTTACCACGAGCTGCAAATAGTGCTGCTTCGTTCACAAGGTTCGCTAGATCTGCACCAGAGAAACCTGGAGTACCACGAGCAATCAGAGATGGTTCAACATCACCTGATAGTGGCACTTTACGCATGTGTACTTTAAGAATCTGTTCACGACCACGTACATCAGGTAGACCGACCACAACTTGACGGTCAAAACGACCAGGACGAAGTAATGCAGGGTCTAGTACGTCTGGACGGTTAGTCGCAGCGATAACAATAATACCTTCGTTACCTTCGAAACCATCCATCTCAACCAGCATTTGGTTAAGTGTCTGCTCACGTTCATCGTGACCACCACCAACACCAGCGCCACGTTGACGACCTACAGCATCGATTTCATCGATAAAGATGATACAAGGTGCTGCTTTCTTCGCTTGCTCGAACATGTCACGTACACGAGATGCACCAACACCAACAAACATTTCAACGAAATCAGAACCTGAGATAGTAAAGAACGGTACTTTCGCTTCACCAGCAATTGCTTTTGCAAGCAATGTCTTACCAGTACCAGGAGGACCGACCAACAGGATACCTGTCGGGATCTTACCACCCAGTTTTTGGAAACGGCTTGGGTCACGAAGGTAATCTACAAGCTCTTTCACGTCTTCTTTTGCTTCGTCACAACCAGCAACATCAGCAAACATCGTTTTGATTTGTTCTTCGCTCATCATTCGAGCTTTGCTCTTACCAAAAGACATCGCGCCTTTACCGCCGCCGCCGCCTTGCATTTGACGCATGAAGAAAATCCACACACCAATCAGTAAGATCATTGGGAACCACGAGATGAAGATAGTGCCAAGCAGGCTCTGCTCTTCAGGTGGTGTACCCTGAACTTTTACGTTTTGATTAATTAAGTCATCAAGTAGCTTTTGATCATAAACAGGCATGTAAGTTACATACTTAGAACCACCACCACGACGTGTGAAAGTGATTTCGCTGTTATTGAACTGTGCGTCTTGAATCTGGCCTTGGCCAACTTCCTGTACAAACGTGGTGTAATCTATTGCTCTGCCGTTACTTTCCCCAGGGCCGAAGCTCTGGAATACCGACATCAACACTACCGCGATAACAAGCCACAGAATTAAATTTTTTGCCATGTCACTCAAGGTGTAAGCCTCTCGATAACTAATTGTAATTAAAGGTAGGGTACTACAGTTTGTAACCTGTAGCCATGTTGTTAACTCTCACTCTTGGAAGAGAATCGTTAACCTTTGTAACCAGTTGCTACGATAAACACTTCACGAGAGCGAGCTCGAGAAGAGTCGGGTTTTCTAACTTTGACTGTTTTAAACATCTCACGGACGTCCTTAACATATTGATCAAACCCTTCGCCTTGGAATACTTTTACAACAAAACTACCATTGGTAGCTAGAACTTGTCGACACATATCCAAAGCTAATTCAACTAAATACATAGCTCTTGGCTGATCCACAGAATTGTTGCCTGCTATATTAGGCGCCATATCAGACATCACCACATCAACCATGTTTGGTTGTATACGTTCCAACAAGGCATCCAGCACAGCTTCTTCTCGGAAATCGCCTTGTAAAAAGCTCACTCCAGCAATCGGATCCATAGGTAACAAGTCACAAGCAATGATTTGACCGTTGTCTCCGATAATCTTAGCAGCATATTGAGACCAACCGCCAGGCGCTGCACCCAAATCCACAATGGTCATCCCTGGAGTCAGCAATTTGTCTTTCGTTTGAATCTCTTCCATTTTGAAATAAGCACGCGAACGATAGCCCTTTTTTCTTGCTTCGTTTGCATACTTGTCGTCGAAGTGTTCCTTCAACCAACGGCCTGAACTGGCCGAGTGTTTCTGTTTACTCATTGGATACCTAAATTGGAGGAAAGTACTAATTGCTGAATAAATTATAGTCTTCAGCTTTAGATGGCGTTAAAATAGGTTTTTTCAACCCTAATACTAAATAAAATTGGCCGCGTAATGAACCTAAGTACCAAACAAAAGCAGCATCTAAAGGGCCTAGCTCACAGTTTAAAACCTGTAGTGCTAATGGGCGCAAATGGACTTACTGAAGCTGTTCTAGCGGAAATCGAATTAGCTCTAGACCACCACGAACTGATCAAGATTAAAGTTGCATCAGAAGACCGTGAGACTAAGCAACTGATTATCGATGCAATTGTACGCGAATCTAAAGCTGAGAAAGTACAGACTATCGGTAAAGTTCTAGTACTGTTCCGTCAGTCGGAAGCACGTAAAATCGAGATTCCACGTAAATAAGCTAGTTTGACATCAAGCTAGCTCCACAATAAGAAAGCCACTGTGCTTATCTTTTAGTGTAGCGTGAGAAACGAAAAAGGTCGCATTAGCGACCTTTTTACTTATCAGAAACAAAGAAAATTCAATTAGATATATTCTACTTTGTCGATTTCGAAGTCCTTGTCACCACCAGGGGTAGAGATCAGTACTTCATCGCCTTCCATCTTACCGATAAGACCACGTGCAATTGGGGATTTCACAGAAATGCGACCCGTTTTGATATCGGCTTCATCTTCAGAAACGATTTGGTAGCGGAATTCTTCATCCGTATCTACGTCAATCAAAGTCACTGTCGTGCCAAAGATAATCTTACCTGTGTTATCCATCTGCGTTACATCGATGATCTGAGCCAGTGATAGCTTATATTCAATATCTCGAATTTGAGCTTCACAGATACCCTGCTCTTCACGAGCTGCGTGGTATTCAGCGTTCTCTTTCAAGTCACCGAGTTCACGAGCTTCACCAATAGCTGCTGAAATAATAGGACGTAGCTTAAGTAGGCGATCTAATTCGTCACGTAGCTGCTGAGCGCCACGTACTGTCATTGGAACCTTTTCCATTTTTTACCTCTATGCCAAAGCTTTCTTTGGCCAACATAAATCCACCCAACATACTTATTGGGTGATAGAAACAAAACGATTTGGCTTAGTGTAAACAAACTTTATGGCTAAATCACCTTTATTCCACTTTGCGTTATAAAAGCTTTATCTAGGTCTAAATTACAGACATCACAAAAATGAATAATAACCTCACCATCAATAAGTTGGCGATGAAATATCTAAAAAAAACAAAAATAAACCAAATAAACACAGATCACACTTTTATAAAAACCACATAAAATCAACAATTTAGATAGAGACAAACTCAATAAAACAGTGTGCATAATTTTTATTGATATCATTTTACTACCTGATGGTGGAACTTTAGGGTTAAAAAGTACCCCACGGATTGCTCTGGCAAGTTTCACGCTTTTGTTCTAAGCATGATTATGAAGCTTGATTAATACGAGCAATACACAAAAAGGATTCAAATCCTTGATAAATACCTTTATGGACAGTAATTAGGAATTAATAACATGAACAAGACTATGATCGCGCTTGCTGTATCTGCTGCAGCTCTTGCTACTGGCGCTAACGCTTCAGAACTATACAACCAAGACGGCACTTCTCTAGACATGGGCGGCCGTGCTGAAGCTCGCCTATCTATCAAAGATGGCAACGTACAAGATAACTCTCGTATCCGTCTTAACTTCCTAGGTCAAGTTGAAATCCAAGACGGCCTTTACGGCGTTGGTTTCTACGAAGGTGAATTCACTACAGCTGAAAACGGCGAAGGTACAGACAAAAACAGCGATAGCCTAACTAACCGTTACGCTTACGCTGGACTTGGCGGTACATTCGGTGAAGTAACTTACGGTAAAAACGACGGCGCTCTTGGCGTAATCACTGACTTTACCGATATCATGGCTTACCACGGTAACTCTGCGGCAATGAAAATCAATGCTGCTGACCGTGCTGACAACATGCTTTCTTACAAAGGTCAATTCCAAGACCTAAGCGTTAAAGCAAGCTACCGTTTTGCTGACCGTACAGAACTAAAAGCTGACGGTACTCCAGCTGGCGAAGGCGATGCTGTTGCTTCTTACAGCGACAACAGCGCTGATGGTTACTCTCTATCAGGTATCTACGCAATCGGTGAAACTGGCGTTAAGCTAGGTGCTGGTTACGCTAGCCAATACTCTGGTGACGAAGCTCAAGACGAATACATGCTTTCTGGTTCTTACACTATGGGCGACCTATACTTCGCTGGTGTATTCACAGATGGTCAAGTTGCTAAAAACGATGGCGACTACACAGGTTACGAACTAGCAGGTGCTTACACTCTAGGTCAAACTGTATTCACAACTACGTACAACAACGCGGAAACTAACAACGAAACGTCTGCAGACAACATCGCAATCGACGCAACGTACTACTTCAAGCCTAACTTCCGCGGCTACGTATCGTACAACTTCAACCTAATCTCTAAAGGTGACCAATTCGGTACAGCTGGCGGAAACCTTCCAGCAACTTCAGCTCAAGCTGAGGATGAGCTAGCTCTAGGTATGCGTTACGACTTCTAATTCTGATTATCTAATTGTTTAATTAGTTAATTGAGAATCAAAACGCCCGCTATCTAGCGGGCGTTTTTTATATCTGTATACTGAAAACATCAGCCATCCAAGAAAATCTTCTATGCGCCTTCTATCCACTCTACTTCTATGTGGCTTATCACTTGGTAGTTACTCACTTACCGCTTTCGCCTACGCCCCTTTAAATAAACTGCCCGATGGCAGTAGCACAAGTTTAATCTTGCAGTCACTGAGTGGCGATTCAAATAAAATGAACACCGACACTGATGGCTTTTATCCACCAGCTAGCACTTTAAAACTGGTTACGGCTTTGGCAGCTAAATTGGAGCTAGGGGATGACTTTCACTACACAACCAGCATAGCTCGTTCTAATAAAGATGTTGTGATCTCATTCAGCGGTGACCCTACGCTACAACGAGAACACCTAAAAAGCCTTTTAGCTCAATATGCTAAGTCGCAATCTAGAACCATCAAAGGCAACTTATACCTTGATAACTCGGCTTATACCGGCTATCAACGAGCGGTTGGTTGGCCTTGGGACATTCTAGGCGTTTGTTACAGCGCGCCTTCTAGCGCCATGACGTTAGACAGTAACTGCGCACAAGCTTCTATTTATACAAAAGATAATGGTAGTACTCATATCTATCTCCCGGCTCATTACCCAATAGACGTGACAACCACAGCAGCTACAGTAACTCGCTCAGGTCAGAAGGCCACACAATGCGACTTAGAGCTCATTACTACTCCAGACAACGCTTACAAGCTCTCTGGTTGCTTAGTGGAGCGTAAGAAGCCACTGCCGCTCAAGTTCGCGATTCAAAATCCAGAGCTTTATACCTACCAAGTCGTGACATCGCTTCTTAAAGAGCTGAAAATCCAAGTTAAAGGCGATGTAATTGTTGGTAGAAAAGCTAAAGCAGACAAAACTACGTTAGTTGCGAGCCATCATTCTGAAAAGCTTCCTGAACTGCTCGATACCATGCTAAAGAAATCAGACAATCTAATAGCAGACAACCTGACCAAAACACTGGGTGCAACGTTTTATGTCCAGCCTGGTAGTTTCAATAATGGCACCGAAGCGATAAAGCAAATATTACTGACCAAGGCAAACATTGACCTAAACAAAGCACAGTTGGTAGATGGCTCTGGATTATCGAGAAATAATCGCATGACCTCGCAAACCATGGCTCAGGTTCTGCGTTACATCTGGGATAATGATCAACAGCTCAACCTAATTGAGGCAATGCCAACATCAGGCACTGATGGCACGCTCAAATACCGTCAAAGCATGAGAAAGGTACCGATCCAAGGCAATATTATTGCAAAGAGTGGTTCGTTGTACGGTAGCTATAACATGGCGGGTTTTGGTTTAGATAAGGCGGGAAGACCAAACTCTCTATTTGTGCAGTTTGTACGTGATTACTTCCCTGACAAGTCAGATCCAGACAAACCAGTAGAAGCACCAATTACCCAGTTTGAACGTGCTTTCTATAAAGATGTTGTCGAGTTCAGCCAAACACAGAGCAAATCTCAGTAGCGGCTAGCTTCTTGTAAGCGGTCAATTAAAAAAAAATGGCGCTGAAGATCTTAAATCTTCAGCGCCATTTTTGTTTATCAGGTGTATTTTAGTTATTTTTATAGGAGCTAAGCGATACCGAGGAATGAATTCACTACCGTGAAGTAAATCCACATCCCTGAAATATCCACTATCGAAGCCAGTACAGGGCTCACCAACACCGCAGGATCTAACTTAAATAACCGAGCAACAATCGGTAACCCAGCGCCTAGCACGGTTGATATTGTCACTTGAATAAACAGAGCAACAGCAATCGCGTAAGCAATCATATTAATGTCGTAACCACCCGTTGATTGATTGTCACTGAACAGTAAGATGCGGCCAATCATCACTAAGGCGATCGCAAGAGCTAAACAGATAGCAACTCTAAGTTCTTTCCATAAAACGTTCGCCCATTGGCGCTTCTTCAACTCGCCCGTGGCTAAGGCCCTGATGACCAAAGTCGCAGCTTGTGTTCCTGTGTTGCCACCCGCAGCGGCGATTACCGGCATATAAATCGCAAGAAGTACTAGTTGGCTAAGGATGTCTTCATACTGAGCAATGATAAGCCCAGAGACAATACCCAGCAACGCCAAGGCAATAATCCAACCGATACGTTGCCTTACATGGCTTAGCACTCCAGTCGAAAGGTAACCTTGTTGCGGTTCAACCTCTGAGTAGATCAGCCCTAGTTGGTGAGCTAGATGTCGAGAGCGCTTCTCAAAGCCCTGCTCTTCTAACTCACTAAGTAAAGTCTGAATCGTACTAAGAGAACATTGCCCAAGCACTAACACCGCATCTTCAAGTGGCATACGGTTCAAAAGGTTAATTTGTTGCTCACGTCCGTACTGTTGAAAGGCATTAGATACAGCTTGGATGTCTTTCTCTGAGTACAGAGCTTCAATAGATAAAAAAGTGTTGTTCATTACCGTCATGGCGAATCTCCCGATTGGCAAAGGTAACGACCATCAAAACAAATAGCCTATAGCGAGTACACCAAGAACATATAACTCGTATATCAAGAGCGTATAGCTAGGCGCACCAAAAGCTTAAAGCTAATATATCAATAGCTTAAAGCGCTAATGTGTCTACTTGTTAGAATCTAGTGTGTGGAAAAGAATGAGGGGGAAAAACAAAGATACCCTACCTGAATGGCAGGACAATAGATCAATACCGAGACAGGTTATTCTTCTCCATTCAAACTAGGAGGATGGTCGGTATTGTTCATAAAAATCTCCAGAATTACTGTCAATATGACAGCGCGCACAGTGTAGCAATGCACACTCAAAAACTTCGTCAACTTTGTGTCAATAAAAAAGGCATCCGTGGATGCCTTTTGTTCAATTATTGATGTGCGTTATTACTTAATAGTAATACGAGCAAACTTACGCTTACCTACTTGGTAAACTGCAGTACCTGCTTCAGGTACGAATCTGCTGTCTTCAATCTTCTCGCCTTCAAGCTTAGCCGCGCCTTGCTTGATCATACGCATCGCATCAGAAGTAGAGTTTACAAGACCTGCTTCTTTTAGAACGTTAGCGATTGGTAGACCTGCTTCGAATTCGAATTCAGGCATTTCATCTGGCACTTGGTTCTTAGCAAAACGGTTAACGAACTCTTGCTCAGCTGCTTCAGCATCGGCTTCACTGTGGAAACGAGCAATGATCTCTTTAGCCAGTAGCACTTTAACGTCACGCGGGTTCTTACCTGCATCAACGCCAGCTTTCAGTTCCGCAACTTCTTCAAGTGGACGGAAAGACAGTAGCTCGTAGTAGCTCCACATTAGATCGTCAGAGATAGACATGATCTTACCAAACATCTCGCTTGGTGCTTCGCTAATACCGATGTAGTTATGCGCAGACTTAGACATCTTCTTAACGCCGTCTAAACCAACAAGTAGTGGCATCATTAGTACCGCTTGTGGTTTTTGACCTGCAGCTTTTTGCAGTTCACGACCCATTAAAAGGTTAAACTTCTGGTCAGTACCACCAAGCTCAACATCGCTCTCGAGTGCAACAGAGTCGTGACCTTGAAGAAGTGGATACATGAATTCGTGAATAGCGATCGGTTGACCACCAGAGTAACGCTTTTTAAAGTCATCACGCTCAAGCATACGAGCAACAGTTTGGTTAGAAGCAAGACGAATCATACCTTCAGCACCAAGCTCAGATAACCACTCAGAGTTAAAACGAATTTGCGTTTTCGCAGGATCTAGAATCTTGAATACTTGCTCTTTGTAAGTTTCAGCATTCTTCAATACGTCTTCACGGCTTAGCGGTGGACGCGTTGAGTTCTTACCTGATGGATCACCAACCATTGCAGTGAAATCACCAATAAGGAATGTCACTTCATGACCAAGCTCTTGGAAAGCACGAAGCTTGTTAAAGATAACCGTATGGCCTAGGTGGATATCTGGAGCAGTTGGATCGGCACCCAGCTTAATGCGTAAAGGACGACCTTCTTTTAATTTAGCAATCAGTTCGTCTTCTGGAATCAGTTCTTCTACGCCACGTTTGATCTCGGCTAATGCAGCTTCAATACTCGCCATTCTTGTTCACTCCCACAGATTTGGCAAAAATATAATAATTAGACATCTTACTTGAATAGCGATGTATTTTGAAACCAGTTACACTATTCCGTCGTCGATTTTCATAATATTTACAGAACGAACCGGAACATGTTGTCTATTTTTGCACGCCTTCCTATTTTGCACCGGGCTTTTATCGCATTTTTTAGTGCCGTAATTTTCGTCGCGATCTTCTTACTCCCCGATGTCAGCAGTTTACGTGACGATACGGGCGCTTTAGTGGTGGGGAAACATTACCCACTGACTATCAATGCATCTGCACTTGTTAGCTCGAGTGACGCACCGCCGACGGCTGTGCTTAATTGGGAGAAATACACCGTTCGTTCTGGCGAAAGCACCTCTGTCTTATTTGAACGTATTGGCCTCTCATACCGCTTGCTGATCACGCTACTCAATACCAATAACGATATTAAGAAGCAGCTGTCTAACCTAAGACCTGGCGATGTATTGCAGTTCGGCTTCGATGAGAACAACGACCTTATTCAGTTAAAACGACAACTTAGTGCGTTTGAAAGCTTCAAGATCACTAAGTCTGGCGATTCTTTCTCATCAAGTTTCGACAAAAAAGAAGTTGCCTACCAATACAATTACGCTGAAGCCAACATCACGTCTAACTTCTGGAATGCAGGCGTTAGCGCAGGTTTAACCGCAAACCAAATTATGGAACTAGCCGGTATCTTCGGTTGGGATATCGACTTTGCGCTAGATATTCGTAAGAACGACAGCTTCAAAATCTTGTACCAAGAGAAAGTGGTTGAAGGCGAAGTGATTGGTCGCGGTAAGATCATGGCAGCTGTGTTTAAAAACCAAGGTGATTCGTTTACTGCGGTATTGGATGATAGAAGCGGCAATTACTTCGATGAGAATGGCCGAGCGATGAAAAAAGCTTTCTTACGTTCTCCTATTGATTTCCGTCGTGTGACATCGAACTTTAACCCACGCAGAAAACACCCAGTGACAGGCAAGGTTCGAGCTCACCGAGGCACCGACTACGCAGCCCCTGTTGGTACACCTATCTGGGCGGCAGGTGACGGTATCGTTCAGAAGTCGGGTTACAACCAATTCAATGGTAACTACGTGTTCATTCGCCATAGCAACACCTATATCACCAAATACCTGCATATGAAGCGACGTATGGTGAAAACAGGTCAGCGAGTTAAACAAGGCCAAACCATTGGTACTTTGGGTGGCACAGGTCGAGTTACTGGCCCGCACTTACACTATGAATTCTTAGTTAATGGCGTACATAAGAATGCGCGTACCGTGAAATTGCCACAATCGAAGTCGTTAACAGGTAAAGCAAAAGCAACCTTCATTGCGAACTCTGAGATTAGACTGAATAACCTTGAGCGATACGGCCAGTTACTCGCGACTAATTAGGTTGCTAGCAACCAATTAGGCTAGAACCCTAACAGCCAACAAAAAGAGCGTCCATCAAGGCGCTCTTTTTATTTCCGTCGAACTAGTATTTATTGTTCATCGTCGTTGCTTTGGATCATATCGGGTTTCTTGTCTCGCCCTAGCATCAGTAAGCAAGGCGTCAGCACCAAGGTTAGTACCGTCGCAAATGCCAAACCTCCAGCAATCGCCGTAGCGAGTTGCGACCACCATTGGGTACTCGGGGCACCAAACTCTATTTTTTGATTAATCAGATCGATGTTCATCTCTAACACCATCGGCATCAAGCCTAATATGGTAGTAACCGTGGTCAGCATCACTGGCCTTAAACGCTGAACACCGGTTCTTAGAATCGCATCTTGCTTATCCAAGCCGCGTTTAATCAACTGATTATAGGTATCGATCAGCACGATATTGTTGTTAACGACGATACCAGCCAGTGCTATCACCCCAATACCTGACATCACAATGCCAAACGGACGCTGGAAGATAAGTAAACCGACAAACACACCAACCGTTGAAAACAACACCGCACTAAGAATCAAGAACGCTTGATAGAAGCTATTGAATTGAGTAATCAAAATCAAAGCCATTACCGCCAGAGCAACTAAGAAAGCACTTTGCAAGAAGGCCGAAGAGTTTTCTTGCTCTTCATTTTGACCTCGGATACGAAACTCCACGCTACTCGGTAGGCTCAACTCGCTTAACGCTTGCTCGATCTTTGGCAGTTCGAGTGCAAGGTTATAGCCCTCTTCCATATCCGCCATGATGTTCACTACACGCTTTCCATCAAGGCGCTTAATCGTGTCTTGCTTATGGTCTGGTACTATCTGAGCAAAGTTAGTGATCGGCACCAAGCCTGCCGGTGTTTTGACTCTTAACTGGTCAAAGCGACCAATGTCTCTCTTGTCATTCGGGTAACGCACCAAGATATCGACCTCTTCTGATGAATCATCAGGGAGGTAATCACCAATCTTTAACCCGTTAGTCACGAATTGGACGGTATTACCCACCAAGGTGGCGTCTGCTGCAAAACGCGCGGCATCGTCTCGGCGAATATCCACCTTCCAATCGATGCCGTCTTTGCTCGCAGTATCACTGATATTAGTCAGTGCTTGATTACCATCCGCCCAACCTCTTACGATCTTAGCCGCCTGATTGAGCTGCTCAGGCGTTTTGGCAGATAGCTCAATCACTAAGTCATTTTCAACCGGAGGTCCTGCATCTGGAAACTTATATTCAATCTCGACCCCAGCGTATTGATCAGTTTGTACCTTTAACTCATCAATGATCGCCTTAACACTGCGACGGTATTGCCAATCCACAGGAGTGATCGAGATCAAACCAATTTGGTCGTCACCACCCGTTCGAGTGTAAACAGTATCGAACTCATCATGATTTAGCATCATCTGTTCAATATCGCGCATGATGACATCTTTCTCTTGGATAGACAGATCACCATGAGAACGAACTTTGACGTTAAAGAATGGCGGATCAACTTCTGGGAAGAACTCAGCACCTAGACCCGCTTTTGAATAAGTAAAACCAACTGCAACCGCGAGTAATATCGCACTGAAGAGAATCTTAAATGGGTGTTTAATCGCAAGCGAAAGCGTGTGGTAGTAAGCCTTGGTTAAGCCAGTCGCCTGTGAGAAATCACCGTTGTGCAGTGCCACCATTCGCGCTTGGCTTTTGGGCGATACGTATTGAGGTTTACCAATCAAACCACCTAATACTGGCACAAACAACAGCGCCATAATCAATGAAGCGGTTAAGGTAGCAATCAACGTTAATGGCAGGAACTTCATGAATTCGCCCGTCACATCCGGCCAAAACAGTAACGGAGCAAATGCCGCCAATGTTGTTGCAGTAGATGCTGTTATTGGCCACGCCATCCGTTTCGCTGCATCTCGGTAAGCAGCTTTACGCCCTTCCCCTTCTTGCATTCGTCTGTCGGCAAACTCGGTGACCACAATTGCCCCATCAACCAACATCCCCACCGCCATAATCAAAGAGAACAGCACCACGATATTAACGGTTAACCCGAATACAGACAGAACTAACAACCCCGTTAGGAATGATCCAGGAATTGAAATTCCGACCAATAATGCGGTTCGAACACCAAGAATGGCGATGATAACGATCACCACTAAAATAATGGCGGATAAGATATTATTTTGAAGATCATTGAGCATGATCTTCACATCTTTAGACTCATCCCAGGTGTATTTGACCAATAGGTTATTTGGCCATTCAGCTTGCTGCTGAGCACCTGCCATTACTGCCTTGACTAGCTCAACGGTTTCGATGATGTTCTCACCGGCACGCTTTTTGATGTCCAAGACAACCGCTGATTTACCATCTAAACGAGCAAAACTCTCTGGATCTCGAAACGCTCGGCGAACCGTAGCGACATCGCCAAAGGTCACTACTTGCTTACCATCGACTTTGATCGGCAGCTCAAGCACGTCTTTTAAAGAGTTAAACACCGAAGGAACTTTAACCGAGAAACGCCCGTAGCCCGTATCTACAAAACCTGCCGCAACCACTCGGTTATTCAGAGCGATCAAGTTATAGATATCCGCTTGATCTAGGCTGTAGCTTTCCATCAATAACGGATCAACGATGATTTCAACAATGTCATCGCGATCGCCTGCAATATCGACCTCTAGAATTTGGCGATAGCTTTCGAGCTTATCCCCAAGTTCTCGAGCAATTTGCACTATGGTGCGCTCAGGAACGGTACCAAACAGAACAACTGACAACACTGGCTGCTCAGACGCGAGCGTCACCTCATTCACGGTCGGCTCATCACTGTCTTCAGGCAATTTAGGCTTGGCCAAATCAACGGCGTCACGAACATCCGCCATCGCTTTGGTTAGGTCGACGCCAACGTTAAACTCCAACACAACAGAGGCGTGCCCTTCTGCTGAAGTTGCCGTCATCTCTTTTACGCCTTCAATTGACCTAAGTTCTTGCTCGATAGGTCGCACCAATAAACGCTCCGCATCGGTTGGTGAGATCCCTTGATGCCCGACTGAAACGTAGATAATCGGAATGGTGATATCTGGGCTCGATTCTTTGGGTATCGTGATATAGGTAATCACACCTGCGACCAAGATGAGTGCCAAAAGGGAGAGCATTGTTCGAGCGCGAGACAAGGCTGCATCAATAATTGAATACATCGGCTATCTCCTACTCTGCAGTTACGTTAGAGAGTTCAGCACCTTGCTCAACAGCAATCACCGAGTCACCATCACGAACAAAACCTTGCCCCACAGTGATGATATCGACACGCTGACCTAACCCCGTGAGCCACACTCCGTCTTGCTCAGCTTTCACTAGCTGAATACCGACAAATTTCACGATTGGTGAGTCATCAATTGAAACCAAAGTTTTGACTCCAAGATTGCCCGCCTCATCTAATGCCAACATGGCAGGTGTCACTTTGATAGCGTCTCTCGTTTCTAGATTGAGGGTTACTTCGGCACTGACCCCAGCAGGTAACAGGCCATCGGAGTTATCGATTTCAATCTCAATTGGGAAGGTATTGGTTGAGGCAGAAGAGATTCGAGAAACATAACGCAGACGACCTTCTACTTCTTCTCGCCCTAACAAGCGAACCAACGCGGATTGATTGACTAGCAAATGCTGGATATGACGCTCACTGACATCGGCCTCAATAACCAAAGGATCGAGGTCAATCACGCCAGCAACAGGATCGCCAACACCAACGAAATCACCGAGCTCCACCATCAAATCTTGAACCACTCCCGAAAAAGGCGAAGTAATCACAGTATTCTTTAAAGCCAATTCCGCATTGCGCTTCATGGCCTTTGCTTCCGTTAAGGATGCCTCAGCGGTGGTGTAAGCGATCTCACCTTGCAGCCCTCTTTTCTTCAGTGACTGCGCCGCTTTGAACTCTTTCTGCTTCAAGCGATATAACGCCGAGGCTCGCTCTAGTTGAATCTCTAAGTCGCCTTTGTCGATCTGAGCAATGGCCTGCCCTACTTTGACCATATCACCTTTAACGACGTTTAATTTAACCACTTTACCTGCCACTTCAGCCCC
Source organism: Vibrio sp. Evd11 (assembly GCF_900382755.1). Lineage (NCBI taxonomy): Bacteria > Pseudomonadati > Pseudomonadota > Gammaproteobacteria > Vibrionales > Vibrionaceae > Vibrio > Vibrio sp. Evd11. The sequence continues at coordinate 97,287 of NZ_OSDX01000005.1, read as the reverse complement.
TAGACGAGCATGTCTATCTGGCGCAGTTCGACCATAGAGATCAATCGTTTTAAAGGTCGGTGATGAAGTAAATGTTTGAAAGGAAACCTTGGCCAACGGAATTTCTGTCGCTTTTTTTTCAGGCGACTCTTCCGCTTGTCCTACTCCTAAACCAAGCCAAATCGACAGCAACACAACCAAAATCAGAGAAACTAGCCAGGGCTGCTTAAGTTTCTGAAAAAGTGGTGAGTTCGAAAATAGAGTAGGCATAACAAATCCTTCTGTTCGGTGTTATTAAGGCACGCTAATTAATTTAATACTGTCATATGCAACATCCTGTGCACAGAGGTAACCTTAACAGACCCACATCCTACGAAGTTGGACGCTATCGACAGTTTAAAAAATATGGCGTTTACTATAAGCCACGCAGATGGAGCAAAGATTACATATAAATACCCTGAATAACCCTTAGCGTATATGGCAAAAATAGATCGACTGACTGTTTTATCTGGTGTGTTTCTTAAAAACAAAAAACGCCGAGCATAGGCTCGGCGTTTAAAATATTTCTAATGTAGCCCTAAGTTCAAGCTACCTTTCAATTCACGTTAGACGCTAAATGATGCACCACAACCACATGTTGTTGTTGCATTCGGGTTATTTACAAAGAAACGTGCGCCTTCAAGGCCTTCTGTGTAATCAACCATACCGCCCATTAAGTATTGCAGGCTCATTGGGTCAACAACCAGTGTTACACCGCTGTTTACAATGGTAGTGTCGCCATCATTTACTTTTTCATCAAATGTGAAGCCGTATTGGAAACCACTACAACCACCACCTGTAATGTATACACGTAGTTTTAGTTCTGGATTTTCTTCTTCAGCAATTAGCGTTTGTACGCGGGTAGCTGCTGCATCAGAAAAAGACAATGGGATGTTTACTTCGCTCACGACAACCTCTCTTACCTGTGTCAAAAACAACATGATACAAATCTAATTCGAGACCATAGTTGTTGAGTATTTTCTTATATTCTGGTGATTATCTAATACCTGACTGAAACGTTCAAGTATTCACCACAGGATCGGTCCTTTTACTGTTGTAAACTCGCCAGAATCTGACAATTAAAGCGTGTAACCACACAAAACAACCAGATTCGGGGGATTATATCGGCGAAAGCATTCCTAGTTGGATTCGGGATAGGTACAATGCGAGCCAATTGGTCCGACAGTCAAAAGAGGATATATCAATGACCAAATCAGCAGAACTGTATCAAAAGGCACAGCAAACTATTCCAGGTGGCGTTAACTCTCCAGTGCGCGCTTTTAACGGTGTAGGTGGTTCTCCAATTTTCGTTGAGCGAGCTGACGGCCCACTTCTTTTTGATGCTGATGGTAAAGCATATATCGATTACGTTGGCTCTTGGGGTCCAATGATCCTAGGTCACAACCACGCGGTTATTCGTGAAGCTGTTATTGATGCGGCACAACGTGGTCTGAGTTTCGGAGCTCCCACTGAAACTGAAATCAAAATGGCTGAGCTAGTATCTGAAATGGTTCCATCAATGGAACAGCTGCGTATGGTTAGCTCAGGTACAGAAGCAACAATGAGTGCGATTCGTCTAGCTCGTGGCTTCACTGGTCGTGACAAGATCCTTAAGTTTGAAGGCTGTTACCACGGTCACGCAGACAGCCTACTTGTAAAAGCAGGCTCTGGCGCACTGACTTTAGGTCAACCAAGCTCTCCAGGTGTTCCTGCTGATTTTGCTAAGCTGACACTAACGGCAACGTTCAATAACCTAGATTCTGTACGTGAAATCTTCGCGGCAAATAAAGGCGAAATCGCATGTATCATCGTTGAGCCAGTAGCAGGCAACATGAACTGCATCCCGCCAGTAGAAGGCTTCCATGAAGGTCTTCGTGAAATCTGTGACCAAGAAGGCGCGTTGCTGATCTTTGATGAAGTAATGACAGGTTTCCGCGTTGCAGAAGGTTGTGCTCAAGCTTACTACAACATCAAGCCAGACCTAACGTGTCTTGGTAAAGTGATCGGTGGCGGTATGCCAGTGGGTGCTTTTGGTGGTCGTAAAGATGTGATGCAATACATCGCACCAACCGGTCCGGTTTACCAAGCAGGTACGCTTTCTGGTAACCCTGTTGCAATGGCAGCTGGCTACGCATGTCTGAAGCTATTAAGAGAAGAAGGCAACGAGAAGCGTCTTGCTGCGAAAACTAAACAGCTAGCAAGCGGTTTCAAACATCTAGCGGATAAACACGGCATCCCAATGCTCGTGCACCAAGTTGGTGGTATGTTCGGTTTCTTCTTTACGGATCAAGAAACAGTAACGTGCTACGAAGATGTAACCAAGTGTGATGTAGAACGCTTCAAGCGCTTCTTCCACCTAATGCTAAAACACGGTGTTTACCTTGCACCATCAGCATTCGAAGCAAGCTTTACGTCTCTTGCACACGGTTCAAAAGAGATTGATGCAACATTAGAAGCAGCCGATCGCTGTTTCGCTATTATCGCTGCTGAAAGCAACGAATCAAACAGCTAACAATTTAGCTAAGCGTTTGAATTTAGGGCTGCATTACTGCAGCCCTTTTTAGTATTTGAGCCCTTGTGTTCAAAGTAAATACCTCAACGACACAAGCTAGCCCTGTACTAAAAAGTCGTTAACGTTCCCAAAAAAGAAAAACCAGCAACATAATGGTGCCTAGAAACATTCGAAACCAAGGGATCTCTTTTTTTGTTTGCTGTTCTTCATCTTGGCATTTCTTATCTTTACCACAACATCCCATAATGCAAACTCCTCATTGCTAACTCTCTGTTTTGCAGCCATTATAAACTCAGAACGCCAATATAGAGACCGTTACTGTGTCAGAAAAACTCAAAATCAATACAAGCCACTGGGTAATCATCATTGCCCTACTCGCGGCGGCTTATGCTTGTTTCTTACTTATCGAGCCTTATGTAAATTCCATAGTAATGGCATTCATCATCTCGTTACTGATGTTTCCAATTCACGAGTGGCTTGAAAAGAAGATACCGAATAAAGAGAACGTAGTCTCTCTACTTTCTTGTGTGATCCTCACTTTCATTATCGTCATCCCTTTATTGGCGGTATTTGCAGCCATCGTGCAGCAAGGCTCGTTATTCTCGCAAAACACTTATCAATGGGTAACACACGGCGGCATTCAAACCTTGTTTGAGCATCCTTTAGTCGTGAAAGCTTTATCGTTCGTGAACAATTATCTACCTTTTGACAATATCGAACCGAAAGCAATAGCCCAAAAAGTCGCAGAATTTGCCACCAGCTTTGGTTCAAAACTTGTGGGTATTAGCGCGAAGATCCTCGGTGATGCGACTAACTTTTTAATGGACTTTTTCTTAATGCTGTTTGTCTTGTTCTTCTTATTGAGAGATCACGACAAAATCATCAGCGTTGTTCGTCATATTTTACCTCTATCTCGTAGCCAAGAAGACAAACTGCTAACCGAGATTGAGCAGGTTTCTAAATCAGCCGTGATGGGTTCATTTTTAACCGCAATAGCGCAAGGTTTTGCGGGTGGTTTAGGTATGTGGATTGCAGGCTTCCCTGGTCTATTCTGGGGCACGATGATGGGCTTCGCATCCTTCATTCCCGTGGTTGGTACTGCGCTTATCTGGATTCCAGCAGCTACGTACTTGTTCCTAACAGGCGATACTACTTGGGCTATTTTCCTAACGGTATACTGCATTGCGATTGTGGGCTCGATTGATAACCTACTGCGCCCGCTATTAATGCAGGGCAGCGCTGGCATGAACACCCTTATGATCTTCTTCTCATTACTGGGTGGTATTCAACTGTTTGGCTTAATCGGCCTGATCTATGGTCCACTGATCTTTGCTATTACGATCGTCCTTTTCAATATTTACGATGAAGAGTTTAAAGACTTTTTGAACCAGCAAGACAAGAGTTAACCGACTCATTAGGGTCTGTTGAACTTTCGAGGTGATTTTTGCAGCACTTTGTGGGAAATTTCTACAAGGCAGAGGGTTTGATGTGTAGCTAGCCTACATGAGAAACCGATAACGCAGTAGAAATGAACCACAAAGGCTGCCCGAAGGGTTCGGTTAGAATCGTTTTATGCTTTGTTAAGAAGTATTTACTTAGAATAACTAAGCTACATACTTCTTGCCGCGCTTAAAACTATTCCACCTCGAACAAAATTTAACCGCGAAAGATCAACAGACCCTAGTAACTTGGTTGGCGAACGAGTATTAAACACTTCAAGCTTTGGGCGGATTATGCGAAAATCCGCCCTCATTTTTTGCTAACGATTCAATAGAGTGTCCTATGTCCGCCTACATTGCCCCAAGCCAGATTGCTCAGCGTCAACTCGCCTACTTTGAAGGCAAACATGTTTTAGTTGCTGGTGAGGCAGAAGACTTATTCCCTGTTGAGTTAGCCAAACATTGTGAATCTGTCACCGTGTATACGTCTAATTACAGCTATTACCGCCAATTGGATAACTGCAGCTCTATTCAACGTTTTTACGGTGCAGAGTTTACCGAAGAAACCAAAGCTGACTTGGTGATGCTGTATTGGCCAAAAGCAAAAGCGGAAGCTGAGTTCTTACTCGCGATGTTGTTTGCAAAATTAGGTAAAGATACTGAAATCGTTGTCGTTGGTGAAAACCGCTCAGGCGTGAAAAGCATTGAGAAGATGTTTACCCCTTATGGCAAGGTCGTAAAATACGACTCAGCGCGCCGTTGTTCTTTCTACTGGGGTCAGTGCTTCGAGCAACCGCAAGCTTTCAACCTACAAGATTGGTTTAAAACCTACACAGTTAGTATTGACGAGCAATCACTTACCGTTAAAAGCCTTCCTGGCGTATTTAGCCACGGTGCATTCGATGTCGGTAGTCAACTTCTGCTGGATACTCTGCCAAAACTAAAAGGCAAAGTACTGGATTTTGGTTGTGGTGCAGGCGTGTTAGGTGCGGTTATGGCATCTCGTAACCCTGATATCGAGCTAGAAATGTGTGATATCAGCGCGTTCGCAGTCGCATCAAGCCAAGCAACCCTCGAAGCCAATGGTCTAACGGGCAAAGTTTTCGCTTCTGATGTTTATTCTGATACGTCTAAAGACTATCAGTTCATCATCAGTAACCCGCCTTTCCACTCAGGATTAGACACAAGCTACAGCGCAACGGAAACTCTGCTAGCGCAGGCACCAAAGCACCTGAAGCGCTCTGGTGAGATGATTATTGTTGCAAACAGCTTCTTAAAATACATACCTATTATTGAACAAGCGTTTGGAAAATGCGCGACTCTAAATAAGACCACTAAATTCGCGATATACCACGCAAACAAATAACCCATCTAACACAGCGCAGGGTCATATTCTGCGCTGTCTGTTCATATTTCTATCAAAACTCTATAAAAATGAGCTTTTGCACACGCTTTAAATACCACTTACTTGTCAAAGTAAAAAAACTCGTTAATTTCGTTAAATTGGAACCCATTAATTCTATTCTCTGTACTTGTTTTCGCCCCTTTTAGCAGTACATCAAAGGAAAGTAGTACCCAATTTATGTTTAGATTCTATCGAAAGCAGAAGTTTAAGCGCCTTCAAAATACCTTAATGTTGGCGTTTCTCGTCCTCAGTATTACCCCAGTGACACTTATCGCGATCTTTTTCCTCCAATCGCACAGTCAGGATCTTCAGGAACAAAGTACTTCGCACCTTGTTTCAGTCCGTGATACTAAGCAGCAGCAAATCGTCGATTACCTACAGGCGCAAGAGTCGCAAGTGATGGGCTTCGTTCGCTCTGAGCTAGCCAATGCCAGTGGTGGGCGTTTCTACGGTTTAATCAATGCCTTTCAACGACTCGGCTTAGATATTGATGAAGCGCGCAGCAATGCTCAACAGCGCTACATTCAAGGCTCAGGCGATCAAATCAAAACATCTATCCTACCTGAATCGAGTAGTTTCATTGGAAGTGAACGCTATCGCTTGCTGCATAAGCGCTACCATAACTCATATCAAGAACTGCTTAAGCGTTCAGATTTCGATGATATTCTACTGGTCGACATAAATGGTAACGTCGCTTATTCCGTATTTAAACGTGATGATTACGGTACCAACTTAGTAACAGGTAAATACAAAGATTCAAATCTAGGCCTTACCTTTCAACGACTAGCAAAAGACGTAAGAGAAAAACGTAAATCTAATGAAGACTATACACCAGTTATCGTTTCAGACTTTAAAGACGAAAACGGTAAACAGACTGCATGGTTAGGTGCGCCAATTGTTCAACAAGGCTATCTGCACAGCTATGCCATGTTTCGGCTGCCTATCAACGGCATTACCAAGCTTATTGCGGATCTAAACAAGAGCTCTAATATTCAAACACTTCTTGTTGGTAGTGACCACTTACCTCGCAGCCTAGCTCACTCTCAAGAATCGATTAACCTGAGCTTAGATGTTGTCGACAAAGCCCTGGCTGGTGAAACAGCAGTAGGCACATTTGATAACACTCTCGATCAGGCTATCATCGCCGCTTACACCCCGATTGAATTGAAGTACGCTACTTGGGCTCTCGTCGTTGAGCTTCCAGAAAAAGAGGCGTTTGCTCGTATTCATCAATTAGAAAAGATCTTCGTGATTGTGATGCTAACGGCGATCATTCTTGTGGTCGTTGCATCGCACTACTTATCGAACTTCATCACCTCGCCATTGTTAAAACTCACTTGGGCTGCCGAGAAGGTCTCCGCGGGCGATCTTGATGAAACAATGATCAATACCGAACGTAAAGACGAAATAGGTCGCCTAGCGGTCAGCTTTGAAAGGATGCAGCGTTCTATTCGTGAAAAAATGCTACTGATTAAAAGTCAAAATGATGAGTTAGAGGACAACCTCAAAACGATTCAAAAACAAAACGAAGAGTTGCAGCTTGCCAATAAACTGAAAGATGAATTCTTGGCAACGACTTCACATGAACTCAGAACCCCACTGCATGGCATGGTTGGTATTGCAGAGGCACTAATATCTGGTGCGAACGGCCCTATTCCAGCCAACCAGAAGTACCAATTGGATATCATCATCAATAGCGGTCAGAGATTGGCAACCTTGGTTGATGACCTGCTCGATTACCACAAGATGCGCTATGGCAGCTTAGATATTAAGAAATCAGCCGTGGATTTGTCTGCGGCCACCAGCTTAGTGCTTGAGTTATCTCATCACCTGCTAGGCAACAAACCAATCCGCATTATCAACCAAGTGCCAAGTGATTTAGGGTTAGTCTCGTCTGATCCACAACGACTTGAACAAGTGATGTATAACTTGGTCGGCAATGCTATTAAGTACACATCCGAAGGTAAGATTGTTATCTCAGCCAGCGTTATCGACGACAACATTCGAGTACAAGTTGTCGATACAGGACAAGGTATCCCAGCAGAATACCTAGAACACATCTTTGAACCACTGATTCAAGCAGGACAAGACTCAAGTAACTATCGCCAAGGGGCAGGACTTGGCTTGTCCATTAGTCGTCAGCTGATCGAGCTAATGGGTGGCTCACTGTATGTAAGTAGCCAACCTATGCTTGGAACAACCTTCAGCTTTACATTACCTTTAGCTACCCAAGAAGAATTGGATAGTTACAATGAATCAGGGAGCTACTCACATTTCCAAGCGCCTGATTTGATTGATAACACTCAGCAAGAAAATAGCGCTATCAGTGAAGACCCGAATGGCCCGCTGTTAGTCATTGCTGATGATGAGCCGGTGAACTTACGAGTGCTAGACAGCTTCTTGAAATTGGAAGGTTATCGAGTGCGCACCGCATGTGACGGCCCAGAAACCATCGAGTTGATTGAGAAAGAGAAACCAGAACTGCTTCTACTCGACATCATGATGCCAGGTATGAGCGGCTATCAGGTTTGTGAAGCACTGCGTAAGCAATACGATCATGCACAATTGCCAATCATCATGCTCACAGCTCTTAATCAAGCAGAAGACCGTGTTCGTGGCTTTGAAGCAGGTGCCAATGATTACTTGTCCAAGCCGTTTAACAAACAGGAACTGGCAGCTCGAATCACAGCGCACTTATCCGCAAGTAAAGCTGAGCAGAGACGCCTTGAGAATGACCAGCTGCAACTGGAGCTCAAACACCGGGCTATGGTTGAAGCGAACTTACTAGAAACTCAAGGACGCTTGCTAGAACAATTAGAGTCAGCACCAGAAGCCATCATCTGTATTAGAGAAGACCAACGTATTCGCTTTGCCAACGAAGCTGCTGCCAAGCTGTTTAGGCGCGGGCAAGAGCAACTTAAGCGTTCAATGGCCGATGAAATCATTGCACCTAAATACCTTAAGGTGGAACAAGCACACTATTGTGGTGACATCGATATCTATATTGATGACACACGTCAGCGCATACCAAGTGATATTCTTAAACTACCTGAAGGCTCAGGGCTCGATACCATGTATATCTTCAATGTTGGTGGTGGCATTAACTCAAACCGTATCAATAACCTTGAAACGGCGGTTGAGGCGCTTTCAAGCTACGCCTTTGAAGGTGATAAAGATAAACTGCAACAACTGAAAGAACTCGGTGGAGAATTTACTCGCCTTGCTGATAAGGCAACAGGTGAAGGTAAAAACAAACAAGAGCTAATGCGTGAAGTGTTAGTTGAGGCGATGACCAATGCGATCATTTATTGGGAGTCAGTCACTGGTGAAACAAAGTTTGCTTTCGCAGAGAAGAGTGGCTTGTGGCGTGTTTATTTAGACCGAAGTACGCTGCAAACTCGCACCTTAGATAAATACCTACGCTTTGAAACCTTACCTAAAACGCCTCGCTGGCGAACGGTATTGAGCTCTATCGAATTCATACTTGAGCACTGTAAAGAACAAACACCAGAAAGAACTCATATTGAGATGCTAAGAGATAAACTACAGAAACTACTGACCAGCTAACCCTGAAGTAAAATCACGATACTGTAAATAATGGAGCCCACCTAGCGTGGGCTTTTTTGTGAATATCATTCACGAACAAAGCACAATAATGTCTATTCAAATACACTTATTTCACTGTGTTAAACAAGCGAAATGACACGTTACTCAAGCTTAAACAATCATCAGTTCAATCGCTATTTGAAAGCTTATTCTTGGCTGAATTTCACATTCCTCTGACTCTTTGTTGCAGTTTGAGAAGCGAGTCACAACAGAACGGCAGATTTAATTTTCTAGGGAAATTTAACGTAAAACTGGCAAGTGACCGAGATCTACAATTACACCAATACACGTTAAGGCCTTATAATAAAAAGCCCAAAACGTAAGTGAACACTAACACCAAAGCGTCCTTGAAAAATCAAATGCGAGTCACATCACCTTAACAATTACGCGCAAAAAAACACCAAACTGGCCATTTTTGACGTTAATGACGTGTGGTTATGTGTTTTTAACGTTTTTGACGGGAAACGAGTTTGATTAATTCATCGATAAGGTGTTTTCTTACTCCTGCCAAAGGCCTACAGGCCACTCTTACCACTTCTCAGAAGAAGCAACAAATCTGGAGCAACGAAGAAGAGGTAGGCCTTTAACTAGAGTGTGTATCTACTAACTAATTAGCGACAGATAACATTCAATCCATTAGTGAAATGAAAGCAAATAGTAAGGAACAGCTATGCTTGCCAATATAAAAAAAACAGCAATAGCAACAGCAATTATTGCAACTGCTACAACAGGTTTTGCATCAGTAGCAACAGCTGCAGAACGCAGTGAGTTGACTATTCACCCGAAAGAGTACACTACCTTCGTACGTAACTTTAACCCGTACCTTGGTGCTACTAACCTACATACTACAACCGACTTCCTTTATGAGCCGCTAGTAGTATTTAACGAAATGCACGGTAACACTCCAGTGTTCCGTCTAGCTGAAAACTTCACAATGTCAGATGACCTGATGAGCGTAGTTTTCGACATTCGTAAGGGTGTTAAATGGTCTGACGGAGAAGCTTTCTCTGCTGATGATGTTGTTTTTTCTTTCAACCTTGTAAAAGAGAAGCCAGAGCTTGACCAATCTGGTATCAACTCTTGGGTAACTTCTGTAGAAAAACTGAACGACTACCAAGTTAAGTTCAGCCTAACAGAAGCTAACTCGAACGTACCTTACGAGATTGCTAAAGTACCAGTAGTACCTAAGCACATCTGGAAAGACGTTAAAGATCCATCAACGTTTACCAATGAGAACCCAGTAGGTTCTGGTCCGTTTACAGAAATCGATACGTTTACAGCGCAACTATACATCCAGTGTGCTAACCCGAACTACTGGGATGCAGACAACCTAGATGTTGACTGTCTACGTGTTCCACAAATTGCGAACAACGACCAGTTCCTAGGTAAAGTTGTAAACAGTGAAATGGACTGGACGTCTTCTTTCGTTCCAGATATCGATCGTACATACGCGGCAGCTAGCCCTAAACACCACTACTGGTACCCGCCAGCAGGTACACAAGCATTCATCGTTAACTTCAAGCACCCTGATGCTGCGAAGCATGAAGCATTGAGCAACGTTGAATTCCGTCGTGCTTTCTCTATGGCTCTTGACCGTCAAACTATCATCGACATCGCATTCTACGGTGGCGGTACTGTGAACGATTTCGCATCAGGTCTTGGCTACGCATTTGAAGCTTGGTCTGATGAAAAAACTCACGACAAGTACAAAGGCTTCAACACTTACAACGCTGAAGGTGCGAAGAAGCTTCTTGCTGACGCTGGCTTCAAAGATGTAAACAAAGATGGTTTTGTTGATACTCCATCTGGTAAGTCTTTCGAACTAATGATCCAATCGCCAAATGGCTGGACTGACTTCAACAACACAGTTCAACTAGCGGTAGAACAGCTAAACGAAATCGGCATTAAAGCGAAAGCTCGTACGCCTGACTTCTCTGTGTACAACCAAGCCATGCTTGAAGGTACATACGACGTAGCTTACACAAACTACTTCCACGGTGCGGATCCATACACGTACTGGAACAGTGCTTACAACTCATCACTTCAATCTGGTGATGGTATGCCTCGTTTCGCGATGCACTTCTACCAAAACGACAAGCTAGATGGTCTTCTAAACAGCTTCTACAAAACAGCTGACAAGAACGAACAGCTAGATATCGCACACGGTATTCAGCAAATCATTGCTGCAGACCAAGTGACGATCCCTGTGATGTCTGGTGCTTACATGTACCAATACAACACAACTCGCTTCACTGGTTGGTGGAACGAAGAAAATCCAAAAGGCCGTCCAAACATTTGGGCTGGTATTCCAGAGCGTCTACTTCATGTACTGGACCTAAAACCAGTTAAATAAGTAATCGTTCAATCTTTGCGGCGTAACTTCTTACGCCGCTTATAAAAATCCCCACACTCTCAATTGAAAGTATGGCGCTAGTCGTCAGGGGATTTTTCGTTCCAAATTTCGCTAGGAGCGACCTGAATCCAGAAACAGGGAAACAATCTGGGTGAGTAAGGTGTGAGTTATGGGTTATTTTTTAAGACGTTTGTCATTTTATTTTGTCGCGCTATTAGTTGCAGCGACGTTAAACTTTATTATTCCAAGAGCAATGCCTGGTGACCCAGTTACCATGATGTTTGCGAACGCTTCTGTACAAGTTACTCCTGAGCGTATTGCTGCAATGAAAGAACTATTAGGCTTCGTTGATGGCGGCTTACTGGTTCAATACGGCGCATACATGAAGAACATTCTAAGCTGGGAGCTTGGTACATCAATCCAGTTCTACCCACTTTCAGTAAACACACTGTTAGGTGGCGCATTCGGTTGGTCGCTTTTCTTAGCTGGCACCGCAGTTATTCTTTCTTTCTCTATTGGTTCAATCCTAGGTATTTTTGCAGCATGGAAACGTGGCAGCAAATACGATGCCTTTGTAACTCCAGGGATGCTTATTCTACAAGCCGTACCTCAAGTTGTTATTGCCATGCTTGCGCTATTTACCTTCGCAATTGGTTTGAAGTGGTTCCCAACCGGCTACGCCTATACCGCAGGTACGATACCTGACTGGACAAGTTGGGCATTCATCAAAGACGTTGCTTACCACGCTTTCTTACCTTTGGTATGTGCTTCGGTTGTTCAAATTGGTGGCTTCCTAGTCAACATGCGTAACAACATGATCAACCTACTCGCAGAAGACTACATCACCATGGCGAAAGGCAAAGGCCTTAGCGAAAACCGAGTGGTATTCAATTACGCAGCTCGCAACGCGATGCTACCAAGTGTGACAGCCCTTTCAATGTCTTTAGGTATGGCAATCGGTGGTCAGTTAATTATCGAAATCATCTTTAACTACCCAGGTCTTGGCAGCGTACTTTTCAACGCAATTAACGCTCGTGACTACCAAGTATTACAAGGCCAACTGCTTATCATGACGCTATTCATGCTGTTCTTTAACCTAGTTGCAGACATGCTTTACGTTGTTCTTGACCCTCGTCTTCGTAAGGGTGGTAAATAATCATGAAAGATATTCTAAAACTCATTTGGCGTAACCCGATGGCCCTAACCGGTGTCATCATCCTAAGTATTTTTATTCTTGGTGCTATTGCTGCTCCATTGATCACCAAACATGTACCAGACAAGCGTACCGGTAATCCACACGAATACCCTGGCTTTGTCGTTAAATCTGCACAAACGAACCCGGATAGCTGGGTTGCTCAAAACCTAGCAGACGACCGCCGCACACTTATCATGTCTAAGAAGGCAGACCACGTACTAGGGACAACTCGTATGGGTCGTGACGTTTGGTCACAAGTGGTATACGGCGCACGCGTATCTCTGGCTGTAGGTTTTGGTGCGGGCCTTACCGTATGTTTACTAGCAACGGTTATCGGTGTTTCTGCAGGCTACTTTGGCGGCCGTGTCGATGACATTTTGACAGCCGCAATGAACATCATGCTGGTTATTCCTCAATACCCATTGCTGTTCGTCGTTGCAGCTTTTATAGGTGAGGCAGGGCCACTCACCATAACCTTAGTTATCGGCTTTATGTCCTGGGCTTGGGGCGCGCGTGTTGTTCGTTCCCAAACCTTGGCACTGCGTGAAAAAGAGTTTGTAAAAGCCGCTGAAGTTTTGGGTGAATCTTCATTCCGTATCATCTTCGTAGAGATTCTGCCAAACCTTATCTCTATCGTTGGTGCGAGCTTCATCGGTTCGGTGATGTACGCAATCATGATGGAAGCTACGATTTCGTTCCTAGGTCTTGGTGACCCGAACACAATCAGCTGGGGCATCATGCTGTACAACGTTCAAACCTCTTCATCAATGTTGATTGGCGCTTGGTGGGAACTGTTGGCTCCTTGTATCGCACTGACACTATTGGTAACTGGCCTTGCACTACTTAACTTCGCTGTCGATGAGATTGCCAATCCACAACTGCGCTCTCACAAAGGTATGAAGCGCTGGAAGAAGCTTGCAGCTCAGGACAAACAAGAACGCGAACCAGAACAACCACCACAAAATGTACTTTGGAGCGGAGATAAATAATCATGTCTGAACCACTAATTTCTATCCGCAACTTATGCGTGGATTACATCACAGAGTCAGGCGATGTGCGTGCGTGTAACAACGTTAGCTTCGATATCGCACCTGGTGAAGTATTTGGTCTAGCCGGTGAATCGGGTTGTGGTAAATCAACCGTTGCTTTCTCGCTAATGCGTCTTCATAAGCCGCCCGCTTACATCAGTGGTGGTGAGGTTATCTTCAATGGTGAAAACATTCTTGAATACAGTGATGACCGTATGCAAGCGTTCCGTTGGAGTGAGATGTCGATGGTATTCCAGAGTGCGATGAACGCACTCAACCCAGTATTACCAATGGAAGAGCAGTTTTGTGACGTAATCATGCGTCACACTAACATGACTCGTGAGCAAGCTAAAAAGCGCGCAGAAGGCCTACTTGAAATTGTAGATATCCACCCTAGCCGTTTGAGTGACTACCCTCACCAATTCTCTGGTGGTATGCGTCAACGCCTAGTTATTGCTATCGCGTTAGCACTGAATCCAAAACTGATCATCATGGATGAGCCAACAACAGCACTCGATGTGGTTGTACAACGCGAAATCCTACAAAAGATCTATGCGCTAAAAGAAGAGTTTGGTTTCTCGATTCTGTTCATCACCCACGACTTGTCGTTGATGGTCGAGTTCTCTGACCGCATCGGCATCATGTACTCAGGTGAACTGATCGAAGTCGCTAACTCACAAGATATTCTAGAAAACCCTTACCACCCTTACACCAAAGGGCTGGGTAGTTCTTTTCCTCCACTAACAGGGCCAAAGACAAAACTAACCGGCATTCCAGGCAACCCTCTGAACTTATTAGAGATTCCTGAAGGGTGTCGTTTCCAAGCTCGTTGTGATCGTGTACATGAAACTTGTACCAAGGTGCCAACTAAGCTGCGTTCTATCGACCCGGGACATTTGTCTAACTGCCACCTGTACGGTGACCCAATAGTACAAAGGAAGCTATAGCTTGCACGCTGATTCAGCGTGAATAACGAATAAGGCGGCTTGACCGCCGAAATGCAAGCAAAGCGAATAAGGATTCTGGAGACAATTATGAGCAAAGATTTCGGTCAATTATTGGTAGAAGGCAAGAATGTCGTAAAAGACTTCCCAATAAGCAGTACCACCATTCAAACCCCAATGATGCGTGCGATTAACGACGTGTCATTCAAGATGTACAAAAGCCGCGGTCTAGCTGTGGTTGGTGAGTCTGGTTCAGGCAAATCAACAACAGCAAAAATGATCGCAAAAATGTACGCGCCTTCGGGCGGCACGATCGAATACAAAGGTCGTGATATCCAAGAGATCTCAAGCAGAAAAGATCTTATGCATTACCGTGAAGGCGTGCAGATGGTATGGCAAGACCCGTTTGGTTCCCTGAACCCGACACATAACATCTTCCACCACATTGCTCGCCCATTGTTGATCCACAAAAAAGTATCTCCAGGCAACAAGAAAGAGTTACAGGAACGTGTGTACGATCTTCTAGAGCAAGTGGGCCTAGTACCGCCGCAAGCAACAGCAGAAAAATACCCTCACCAACTTTCAGGTGGTCAACGTCAACGTGTCAACCTAGCCCGTAATATCGCGGTAGGTGCAGAGGTTGTATTAGCCGATGAACCAACATCGATGCTTGATGTATCCATTCGTGCTGGTGTTTTGAACCTGATGGAAGAGATGAAGTTTGAGAAGCAAATGTCTCTGCTTTACATCACTCACGATATCGCAACGGCTCGCTACATCGCTGAAGATATTTCCGTAATGTACGTTGGACACATGGTGGAATGGGGCGATACCGATGACGTGATTGCGAACCCTCAACACCCTTACACCCAACTGCTTGTTTCTGCGGTTCCAGACCCTAAGAAGTCTATCCACGACCAACTAGCAGGTAACAAAGGCGAGATCCCTCTTTGGACACCAGTATCAGCAGGTTGCCCATTTGCAGGCCGTTGTACTCACGCAATGGACAAGTGTAAAGAGCAATTACCGGGTGTCACTCAACTCGCAGATAACCACTTTGTGCGTTGTTACCTACACGAAAGCTAAGCAATAAATGCCCGTTAGGGTCTGCGGACCCTAACTATTTATCCTAAAAAATTTCAGGTACCTAGCCATAAGAAACTAGGACTTTTGGAGAACATTGATGCTGTTATTGACCAACCATATTGGCTACGAATCCACGGCTCCAAAGCAAGCTATCCTGCAAACAAAGAAAGCTCGCTTATCAAGTACGACTGCACTTTTGGTGTGTGCCGACAACCATATTACCGTGGGTAACTTCGATGTTGTAAAGCAAGGCCGCGTAGCAAATTGGCATCAAGGGCAATTCTTCACTATTGATTTCAGTTCATTCACAGAAGCTGGTCGCTACTATCTACGTTTTGACAACCTACGCTCTGAAGTATTTGAGATTGGTAGTAACCTATTAATGAACCAAACGTTTTCTGATGTGCTTCATTACTTTAAGTCACAACGTTGTGGCGGTACTTTCGACAAAAAAGATCGACAAGCACAGATTCTAGGTACCGACAGATACGTCGATGTTCATGGCGGTTGGTACGACGCATCGGGTGATGTAAGTAAGTACTTTAGCCACCTATCTTATGGTAACTACCTCAATCCTCAACAGATTCCGATGGTTGTTTGGAACATGCTTAAAAGCGTGCGCTTAACCTGCAATAACCCAGACTTCCCGAAATTCTCCATGACCCGTTTGACGGAAGAAGCCCTATTCGGCGCAGATTTCCTAGTGCGCATGCAAGACGCGGCTGGATACTTCTATATGACAGTATTCGATAAGTGGAGCAAAGATATCAATCAGCGCGACATCTGCGCATACGCCACTCAAGAAGGTCATAAATCAACGGACTTACAGGCGGGCTACCGACAAGGTGCAGGTGTTGCTATTGCAGCATTGGCCGCAGCTTCTGAACTTGAAACTTCTGGCAGTTACTCTAGCCAAACCTATCTTGATACAGCTGCGAAAGGTTACTGGCATCTAAAAGAATACAACCTGCAGTACCTAAACGATGGTGAAGAAAACATCATCGATGAGTATTGCGCCCTGCTCGCTGCCAATGAGTTATATCGAGTTACGCAAGATTCTCAATATCTATCAGAAGCAAGATCTTGGGCTAATCGCTTGATCTCTCGTCAGCGATCCGATGACTCGTTTACACATTTTTGGTCGGCAAATTCTGATGGATCTCGCCCTTATTTCCATGCAGCAGAAGCTGGTCTTCCGGTGATTGCGTTGTGTGAATACATCGACAATGAAATTGACCTCAAGTTAAAAGAACAAGCACGAGTTGTGGTTGAACAAGCTTGTCAGTTCGAAATCAACATTACCGACAAAGTCACCAACCCATTCGGCTACCCAAGACAGTACGTTAAATCTGTTGATGGTGATAAGCGCGACGCATTTTTCGTCGCTCAACAAAACGAAACCGGTTACTGGTGGCAAGGTGAAAACGCACGTCTTAGCTCAATTGCGACCATGGCGTACATGGTGCAACCACACATTAAGGACGCAGATCTTCAGAAGCGCCTAATTCAGCTTTCACAAAACAGCCTTGATTGGATCTTGGGGCTCAACCCATATCACATGTGTATGCTCGATGGTCACGGCCATAACAACCCAGATTACCTACCACAGCTTGGTTTCTTCAATGCAAAAGGGGGGGTCTGCAACGGCATCACAGCAGGCTTTGACGATGAACAAGACATCGCATTCAACCCACCAGCACAGAAAGACGACATGCTTCAAAACTGGCGCTGGGGTGAGCAATGGATCCCTCACGGCGCTTGGTTCCTATTGGCAACGGCTGCGCAATTCAACTTCCTCGCGCAAAGTAAGGAGCAATAATCATGACTCTTTACTACGTAGGTATTGATGGAGGCGGTACATCTTGTCGGGCTCGAATTCGAGATGCCCAAGGCAAATTCATTGGTGAAGCAAAGAGTGGCAGTGCCAACATTTTATTGGGTGTTGATGTTGCGATGAACTCTATCGTTGATGCAATTACCCAAGCTGCTCAGCAAGGACAACTCGACTCAAATCATTTGTCAAACATGCATGTAGGGTTAGCATTGGCTGGTGCAGAGCAAAAGTCGGCATGGCTCGACTTCATGGCACAGACACACCCTTTCGCAAGCATGACACTAAATACCGACGCTTACGGCGCTTGCATTGGTGCTCATAATGGCCAAGACGGTGCAATCATGATCGGTGGCACCGGTTCGTGCGGCATCTACTTAAACAACGGCGAGCAACATGTGGTTGGCGGTCGTGAATTCCCAATTTCAGACCAAGGCGGCGGCGCAGTGATGGGCCTTCGTTTAATTCAGCAAGTTCTACTCGCTGAAGATGGTATTCGTAACAAGACTCCTTTGACCAAACACGTTATGAATCATTTCAATAATGATGTTGATGCGATCGTGGCATGGTCGAAAGGCGCAATTCCAAAGGATTACGGGCAATTCTCACCAGTCATTTTTCAACTAGCAAATGAAGGCGATGAACTGGCGATTGAGATGCTCAAGCAAACCGCAGCAGACATCGAAATGTTTGTCTTGGCACTTCATCGAAAAGGCGCTGACAAGGTGTGCTTAATGGGAAGCATTGCTGAACGCATTCTCAATTGGTTATCACCTCCGGTACAGCAATGGATCGTTAAACCTCAATTTGACGCTATCGAAGGCGCATTGATGTTTGCCGGAAAACCACAACACAACTTGTATCAACAGGCTTAGCAGGGAAGTTATATGAATTATCGCATCGACTTAGCTGTTCTTTCTGAACAAAAAAATAACTGCCGATTTGGCCTTACGGTACATAACTTAAGTGACCTCGACGTAAAAGATTGGTCACTGCATTTTGCCTTTGACCGATTCATCCTTCCAGAGAGTTTGTCGCAAGGAGAACTGACTCAAGTTGGCAGCTTTTGCTCGTTCAAACCAAGTTCTTCAGTATTAAAGGCCAATAACCATTACTACCTTGAATTCAGTATTCAAAGCGCCCCATTCCGCTTCTATTCGGATGGCTTGAATGATGCCTTTATCCAATCACATCACCAAGGAGAAACATCGGTACTGCCTGTTGCTATATCACCGATTGTTTTAGCTTCGCCATATCGTGAACGCAATCAAATTCCTGAAGTGAGCGCAGCTGAAGTGGCATTAATTCCTCAACCAAATCAGATCGAATTTCAGCAAGGTAATTTCGCGCTAAGCAGCGAATGCAACGTTGAAATTCAATCTCACCTTGCTGATAAAGCAGTGTCTTGGCTGCAACAAGAATTGCTCTCTACCTTTGAAATATCTCTTTCGAATGAGCTTTCAACTGAACTTTCAAAAGGCGAAAGCGGCGACATTCTATTTCGCAGCAATCCGACTTTAGATGAAGCCGAGTACAAGCTCACCATCACGACACAACAGATAATGGTTGAATCAGGCAGCCAGTCGGGCTTCACACACGCCGTGGCAAGCTTGATTCAATTGGTACAGCAACTGGACGCCGAGATCTTCTCTGTACCATGTTGCAAAATCGCCGATCAACCTCGTTTCAAGTACCGCGGTATGATGTTGGACTGCGCTCGTCACTTCCACTCGGTAGAGCAAGTGAAGCGTCTAATCAACCAATTGGCGCACTACAAGTTCAACGTATTTCATTGGCACCTAACTGACGATGAAGGTTGGAGAATTGAGATTAAGAGCCTGCCTCAGCTGACTGAAATCGGCGCTTGGCGCGGTCCTGATCATGCATTAGAGCCACAATACACGCACCTTGCTGAAAACTACGGCGGCTTCTACACACAGCAACAGATTCGTGAAGTGATTGAATACGCAGAACAACGCAGCATCACGGTGATCCCTGAAATCGATATCCCAGGACACTGCCGCGCCGCGATCAAATCACTGCCTAAGATGTTGGTAGAGCAAGCAGACACCACACAATACAAGAGTATTCAGCACTACAACGACAACGTGCTAAACCCAGGCTTGCCAGGTACTTATCAGTTCCTAGATGCTGTGATTGAAGAAGTCGCAGAGCTATTCCCTAGCGAATTGATTCACATGGGCGCAGATGAAGTACCACCGGGCGTGTGGACCAACAGCCCTGCCGCTCAAGCTTTGATGAAGGAACATCAATATCAAGACAGCAAAGACCTACAAGGCCACCTATTCCGCTATGCCGAGAACAAGCTTAAGCAGTTAGGCAAGCGCATGGTGGGCTGGGAAGAAGCACAACACGGCAACAAAGTCAGTAAAGAGACCATCATCTACTCGTGGCTCAGTGAAGAAGCAGCAGTGAATTGCGCTCGCCAAGGCTTTGATGTGGTGCTGCAACCAGCACAGTTTACCTATCTCGACATGACCCAAGATTATGCACCGGAAGAGCCGGGCGTCGATTGGGCTGCCGTCATCCCATTAGAACAAGCTTATACCTACGAAGCGCTTGCTGAAATATCCGACACCGACCCAATTCGTAAGCGGATCCGCGGAATTCAGTGTGCTCTATGGTGTGAGATCGTCACCAATCAAAAGCGTATGGATTACATGGTATTTCCAAGAATTAGCGCTTTAGCTGAAGGATGTTGGACACATAAAAACAACCGAAACTGGCTAGATTATCTATCTCGCCTAAAGGGCCACCTGCCATTACTCGACAGACTCAATGTTGATTATCGCAACCCTTGGAAAGCTCAATAAAACAAAACCAAAGCGACACTCATATCGAGTGGGTGCTGACTCAAATTAAGGTGCTCAGTCAGATAAGACTCAGCATCACTATTTAAAAATTAGCTGCATAGATGCAGTTTGTTAAAAAGGAAATGACAATGAAATACGGCTATTTCGATAACGACAATCGCGAATACGTCATCACTCGCCCTGATGTACCAGCACCTTGGACCAACTACCTAGGTACTGAAAAGTTTTGTACCGTGATTTCGCACAATGCGGGCGGTTACTCGTTCTACAATTCTCCGGAATACAACCGTGTTACTAAGTTCCGTCCAAACGGCACATTCGACCGTCCAGGGCACTATGTTTACCTGCGTGATGATGAGACCGGTGATTACTGGTCTATCTCTTGGCAGCCAGTGGCAAAAAGCCTAGATGAAGCGAACTACGAAGTTCGTCATGGTCTGTCATACTCAAAGTTCAAATGTGAATACAGCGGTATTACGGCAACTAAAACGCTATTCGTACCTAAGGGCGAAGATGCGGAAGTTTGGGATGTAGTACTAAAGAACAACACTGACAAGCCAAGAACCATCAGCACTTTCTCATTTGTTGAGTTCTCTTTCAGTCATATTCAATCAGATAACCAGAACCATCAGATGTCTCTGTACTCTGCGGGTACGTCTTACCAAGAAGGAGTTCTGGAATACGACCTGTACTACAACACCAACGACTTTGAAGGCTTCTACTACCTAGCATCTACCTTTTCGCCAGACAGCTACGACGGACAACGTGACAACTTCCTTGGCATGTACCGTGACGAAGCA
The DNA here is from genome assembly GCF_900382755.1 of Vibrio sp. Evd11. Taxonomy (NCBI): domain Bacteria; kingdom Pseudomonadati; phylum Pseudomonadota; class Gammaproteobacteria; order Vibrionales; family Vibrionaceae; genus Vibrio; species Vibrio sp. Evd11. The sequence goes on along the minus strand of NZ_OSDX01000005.1, from coordinate 76,236 downwards.
AACCCAATCGCGGTTGAAAATGGCAAGTGTTCTAACAGCGCTCAAACCTGTTACAACCACTGTGGTTCTCTGCATAAGCAATTTACAATTCAACCGGGTGAAGAGGTTCGCTTTGCGTACGTACTAGGTATCGGCAAAGGCAACGGTGAGCGCCTACGTAAGAAGTACCAAGACACAGCCAACGTAGATGCGGCTTTCCAAGGTATCAAAGATCACTGGGATGAACGCTGCAACAAGTTCCAAGTTAAGTCTCCAAACGAAGGCTTAGACACCATGATCAACACGTGGACACTATACCAAGCAGAAACTTGTGTAGTTTGGTCGCGCTTTGCATCCTTCATTGAAGTTGGCGGTCGTACAGGTCTTGGTTACCGTGATACTGCGCAAGATGCGATTTCAGTGCCTCATGCCAACCCACAAATGACCAAGAAACGTATTATCGACCTGCTTCGCGGCCAAGTGAAAGCGGGCTACGGGCTACACTTGTTCGATCCTGACTGGTTCGATCCAGAGAAAGCCGACGTTGAGCCTTCAAAATCACCAACGGTTGTTCCAACGCCGTCAGACGACGACAAGATCCACGGCATTGACGATACCTGTTCTGATGATCACTTGTGGATCGTACCAACCATCATCAAGTACGTGATGGAAACGGGTGAACACGATTTCTTTGACGAAGTGATTCCATACGCAGACGGTGGCGAAGCGACCGTTTACGAACACATGAAAGCCGCACTGAACTTCTCTGCAGAATATGTTGGTCAAACGGGTATCTGTAAGGGTCTTCGCGCAGACTGGAATGACTGTTTGAACCTAGGTGGCGGTGAATCTTCAATGGTTTCATTCCTACACTTCTGGGCGCTACAAGAATTCCTAGATCTTGCTAAGTTCCGTAATAACGACGCTGATGTCGCTAAATATACAGAAATGGCAGCTAACGTTCGTGAAGCGTGTGAAACGCACCTTTGGGATGACGAAGGTGGCTGGTACATCCGTGGTCTGACTAAAAATGGCGACAAGATCGGTACAGCACAACAAGCTGAAGGTCGTGTACACCTTGAGTCAAACACGCTAGCGGTTCTCTCTGGCGCGGTCTCTCAAGAGCGTGGCGAGAAAGCGATGGACGCTGTTGATGAAAACCTTTTCTCTGAATACGGCTTACACCTAAACTCTCCTTCATTCGCAACACCAAACGATGATATCGGCTTTGTGACTCGCGTTTACCAAGGCGTTAAAGAGAACGGCGCTATCTTCTCTCACCCAAACCCATGGGCTTGGGTAGCAGAAGCGAAGCTAGGCCGTGGTGACCGTGCGATGAAATTCTACGACGCTCTAAACCCATACAACCAAAATGACATGATTGAAACACGCTACGCAGAACCATACTCGTACGTGCAGTTCATCATGGGTAAAGACCACCAAGACCACGGCCGTGCAAACCACCCTTGGTTAACAGGTACGTCGGGTTGGGCTTACTTTGCGGTAACCAACTTCATTCTTGGTGTTCGCACAGGCTTTGAAGGTTTAACCGTAGATCCTTGTATCCCAACTGATTGGCCAGAATTCGAGGTAACTCGTCAATGGCGCGGTGCGACTTACAACATCAAAGTTCAAAACCCGAATTCAGTAAGTAAGGGCGTTGCCTCTATCACGATTAACGGTGAGCAGATTGAAGGCGCAATCCCAGTAAAAGCAGAAGGCAGCGTGAACGAAGTCATCGTTGTACTCGGCTAATCACTTAATTTGATGAACAGCTCCTATCTCAAGCATTTACTGGCTTGAGATAGTGAGACTAAAAGGATTTTCTAATGATTAAATTTGGTACTGGCGGCTGGCGCGCATTTATTGGTGAAGAGTTCACCAGAGAAAACGTCCGCTTAGTGGCACAAGCACTCTCTAACATCATCAATAATGAAGATGCAGCGAAAAATGGCTTCGTTATCGGATATGACCGCCGCTTCCTTTCAGATAAAGCCGCGTGCTGGTTTGCTGAAGTATTGGCCGCTAATAACATCAAAGTGAGCTTTATCGACAAGTTCGTTCCGACTCCTATCGTGATGTTCCAAGCGAAGGAAATGGGATGTGTTTACTCTGCGTGTATTACCGCTTCTCACAACCCAGCGGACTATAACGGCATAAAGATCTTCATTGAAGGTGGCCGTGATGCTGACGAGATCATCACAGAAAAGATCGAACAACAGATTTCGACTTTAACCAGTGAAGATGTCATCAGAGTCGATTTTGAACAAGCATTGAACGACAAAGAAATTGAAATCATCAATCCGATGAACGCCTTTGTTGACTCGATCATTAACGCTATTGATATCGAATCGATTAAACAAGCCAACCTAAGAGTCCTGATCGACCCAATGTTTGGTGTAGCGAAAAACGCACTGCAAACCGTATTAATCAGCGCTCGCTGTGATGTTGATGTAATCAATGATGGTAAAAACCCAGACTTTGGCGGCTTGATGCCTTCTCCAAGTGCAGCAACGCTGTATCGCTTGAAGCACTTAGTTGCGGCAGAAGGTTACGACATTGGTATTGGTACTGATGGCGATGCCGACCGCTTGGGCATCATCGACGAAAAAGGTCACTTCATTCACCCTAACGAAGTGCTGCTACTTCTTTACTACTACTTGCTTGAATATAAGGGCTGGAAAGGCTCTGTCGTTCGTAACATCGCAACCACACACCTGCTTGATAAAGTCGCTGCGGATCATGGTGAAAAGAGCTTTGAGGTTCCTGTAGGCTTTAAGCATATCAGTTCTCAAATGGAAGCCGACGACTCACTGATTGGTGGCGAAAGTTCGGGTGGTTTAACCATTCGTGGTCACATCAAAGGTAAGGATGGCGTATTCGCATCAAGCTTATTGGTTGAGATGATCAGTGTGACAGGTAAGAAGCTCTCTGAGTTGCTTGATGAAATCTACTCTAAGTATGGTTATGCGTATACGGCGGAAGGGGATTGCAAATTCAAACCTTCAGAGAAAGAAGCGCTCTACATCAAGATCTACGTAGAGAAACAACTGCCTGAATTTGAATACGAAATTGAAAAAGTCAGCTATGAAGATGGCGCTAAGGTTTACTTCAAGAATGGCGGCTGGGTGATTGCTCGTTTCTCAGGAACTGAGCCATTGCTACGAATCTTCGCAGAAATGGAAGATAAAGACACTGCAGAACATGTTCTTCAAAAAGTGAAAGACTTCCTCTCTCTATAGGCTTATAGAGTGCAGCAGTTTTGTATAGGATTTAACAAATCACTGCCTTGTTAACGCCTATAAGTGAAGAACTCTTGCCCAGTACTTGATTAAAGTGCTGGGCTTTTTTGTCACTATAATTTCGAGTTGGGCTTTGTTAGAACGCCAATACGCCTTTGGTGTCGACTTTAACCGTTACTGGCATACCGAACTCAAGTGCTTCTGAAGACGTTGCCAATAATTTCTGGCCATTAGCTTCAATCACGTAACGACAGTGGTCACCCATAAACTGCTGTTCTAATACTGAAAGGTTACTGTCGACATCGTGGCTCGCCACAATGTGTTGAGGTCTTAACAACAACGCACATTCAGCACCAATTTCAATCTGAGTCTGCGCTTTCGCTTCAATCAAACCTAAGCTTGTCTCAAACTCATGTTCAGAAATACGTTGTGCACCTAAATAACTACCGCCGCCCAAGAAATCAGCAACAAACTTGCTTGATGGGTGGAAGTACAGTTCTGACGCCGAGCCGTATTGTTCGATGACACCATGATTCATTACTGCCATCTTGTCAGCAAAAGCAAACGCTTCTTCACGACTGTGAGTCACAAAAATAGCCGTCACACCCTGCTTCTTAAAGATTTTACGAATCTGAGAAATCAACTCATGACGTACTTGGGTATCAATGTTAGAAAACGGTTCATCCAATAGCAGTAAGTCTGGCTTATATGCCAAAGAACGCGCAATCGCAACACGTTGCTGTTGTCCACCAGATAGCTGATGAGGATAACGATCGCCAAATTGGTCAAGATGAACAAGCTCAAGCATCTCTTGAACTTTCGCAGTCTTATCTTGCTCAGACATATCGCGTAGACCAAATGCCACGTTCTGATTCACGGTGAGGTGTGGAAACAGAGCATAATCTTGGAAAATCATTCCAATGTTACGCTGCTCTGGCGGCAACCAATTCGCAGCGTCATCAATAACTTGGCAATTCAAGCTCATAACGCCACTACTCAATGGAAGCAGACCTGCAATCGCTTTAAGCAGCGTCGTCTTACCACATCCACTGGCACCAAGCAGACAAACAATTTCACCATGCTCAACTTCTAAAGAAAGAGATTCCAAAATAGTTTGGGACTCGTACTTACAAATCAGATCTTTAATTGATAATGCACAACTCATTAGTGTTTCTGCTCCAAGGAACGGTTTACGATGATCAGCGGAATTAAACCCACCAAGACTAACAACACAGCAGGCATGGCTGCTAATTCAAGATGCTCATCTGACGCATAGTTATAAACATAAGTCGCGAGCGTTTCGAAATTGAAAGGACGCAGCAACAATGCCGCATTCAACTCTTTCATTGATTCGATAAACACCAATAAGCCTGCAATCAGTGCACCACGCTTAATCAGAGGGAGATGTACACGACGTAACATCTGATTGGTATTACAACCCATTGTTTTAGATGCCATATCCAATGACGGTGACACCTTACTTAAGCTACTTTCGATACTACCAATAGCAACAGCAGAAAAACGCACCACCATGGCAAATATCAGCGCAAACATAGAACCAGAGAAGATCAAACCAGGTCTGCCCCACTCCATCGCTTTCGCTATGTCATTAACTAAGTGGTCCATGAACAGTACAGGCACCATGACACCTATCGCCAACACGGTTCCAGGAACCGCATAGCCCATAGATGCGAATCTCATGTAAGCTAGGTTTTTCTTACCTGGGCTAACACGTTGATTAAAGTTAACAATCAACGCAACGAGCACACCAATAATCGCTGCAACAACAGAGACGTAGAGGCTATTAAGCGCATACTCTCTGAACTCTGGGGTCCAGCTTTGGGCAAAATACTTGTAGGCATATATGACCAACTGCGCGAGAGGGAATAAGAACGCAATACACACCAATCCCCAACACCAAAATAGTGCCAACCACTTCTTCCAACCAATTAGCTCATAACGAAAGTCTTCACGGCTACTGAACTGATTCTGAAATAATTTCTGCTTACGACGGCTGTATCGCTCGGTACTCAATAATAGAATGACGATAACCAGCATGATTGCCGATATTTTTGCTGCGGCCGTTAAGCTCGAATAGCCTAACCAAGTATCGTAAACCGCTGTCGTTAATGTGTTTACAGCAAAGTAACTCACGGTACCGAAGTCACCGATGGTTTCCATCGCAACAAGAGACAAACCGACCGCCATCGAAGGGCGCACGAGCGGTAATGAAATACGACGAAAGCTTTCCCAAGGAGAGCACTTTAACAAGCGAGCGGATTGTAATAGAGATACGTTTTGCTCCATGAATGCCGCACGGCAGAGCAAATAAATATAAGGGTAAAGAACGAGAGACAGAACAATAATAGCACCGGACAAGGTTCTAATATCAGGGAACCAATACTCACCAGGCCCCCAGCCCGTTAGATCTCGCAAGAGAATTTGAACAGGGCCAGCAAAGTCAAACCAATCGGTAAAGATATAACCCACGATATAACCAGGCATTGCTAATGGCAGCACGAGCGCCCATTGCAAAACACGCTCTCCAGGGACACGGCACATTGCCATAATCCATGCAGATGGAATACCAAAAATTAAAGACAGGAACATGGTTCCTATGACTAAAACCACCGTATTGTAGGCATAGGTGGGCATTACTGTGGACATCAGATGAGAAAATAGCTCATCGGTTTCTCCAACAGCAGTCGTGAATATCGCTAAGATTGGTAAAACGAGTAGTACAGCGATTATGCCGCTACTGGTGTTCCATAAATAATTCTTTTCTTTCATCGCCTAACTACAACGAGGCTTAATGAAATACATATGCATTTGCAAATACATCTCATGTCCTTTTAATGGTGGGGTTATTTATACCCATATACTCTAATGACTTCAAGGTGAGATGCACATAACTCAAGGGATCAACAGAGAGCTTTGTATCAAAAAGTGATTTCCCAAAAACAAACAACCCCAAGTGGCCAAAAAGTAGCAACTTGAGGTTGTAATTTTATGCGGGCCGAAGCCTACAATAATAAATTATAGATCGAACTTAACTTCATCTAATAGCTTGATTGCAGCCGCGTGGTGGTTTGCAATTTCATCTAGAGAAATAGTATCTGCTTTGAACTCACCCCATGAAGCAACAAGCTCAGAAGGCTTAACATCTGCTTTCACTGGGTATTCGTAGTTCACTTCTGCGTACATGCTTTGTGCAGTATTACCAGATAGGAATTCCATCAGCTTAACGGCATTCTCTTCGTTTGGAGAGTATTTAGCCATCGCCATACCAGAGATGTTTACGTGAGTACCGGTTGTCTCTTGGTTAGGGAAGTTAATGTAAACAGAGTCAGCCCAAGCTTTTTGCTCTTTATCATTAATCATTTTGCCTAGGTAGTAGCTGTTACCAAGAGCAACATCACATAGACCTTCTTTAATCGCTTTAACTTGTGCGCGGTCGTTACCTTGAGGCTTACGTGCTAGGTTTGCTTTTACGCCTTCTAGCCACTCTTTCGTTTCAGCTTCACCTTTGTGAGCAATCATCGAAGAAACAAGAGAAACATTGTATGGGTGCTTACCGCTACGTGTACAGATTTTGCCTTTAAACTCAGGCTTAGTTAGATCTTCATAAGTGAACTCTTCACCTAGACGACCAACACGGTCACGTGAAGAATAAACGCTACGTGTACGAGTTGTTAGAGCAAACCACTCGTTAGCAGTATCTTGGTACTGAGCAGGGATGTTCTTTTCAAGTACATCGCTTTCAACTGATTGAACTAGACCTTGTTTAGTTAGCTCAGATAAACGGCTGATATCGACAGTTAAGACAACATCAGCAGGGCTGTATTCACCCTCTTGAGCTAACTTCTCTGCTAAACCTTTTTTAGCAAACTTAACGTTTACTTTAATGCCAGTCTCTTTCGTGAACTCTTTGAACATTGGCTCAACAAGGAAAGGTTGGCGGTAAGAGTATACATTTACTTCTTCCGCAGCCATTGCTGTTGGGGCAATTACGCCACACGCTAGAGCTGAAAGTGTTAGCAGTTTCTTCATTTTAAAATCCTTTATATCGAAATGATAATGTCTATCAGTTGCGTTATTATATTCATCATTAACATAATTACAATGACGACCGACAAAAAATCCGTCTACTCAGACCATTTAAACTCTCAGTTTTGTAACAAAGCATTTCAGTAATTATGCTCGTCATAAGGCTTTCACATAGCTCCTGTAACCATGACAAGCTCGCTTACAATGTTCTGCTCCAAATACAACAAAACCCCACAACAATTCGTTGCAGGGTTTTCTTTATACTGCCTAACCCATTCAGATTAGGCGGTTACTGTTGGTTATTTTACTGATACAAACTCAGGGTAAGCACCAACACCACAATCGTGCATGTCCATACCTTCAAGTTCTTCATCTTCACTGACACGAATACCGATTGTTGCTTTAAGCACTGCCCATACCGCTAAGCTAGCACCGAATACCCATGCAAAGATAACGGCTGCACCCAGTAGTTGAGCACCAAATGTTGCATCAGCATTGCTTAGTGGAACAGCCATTAGACCGAAGAAACCACATACACCATGCACAGATATAGCACCCACTGGATCATCAATCTTAGCTTTATCTAGGGCAATGATACTGAATACAACCAACGCACCAGATACAGAACCAATCGCTACTGAAAATAGTGGTGATGGAGATAAAGGATCTGCAGTGATTGCTACTAGGCCAGCTAACGCACCGTTCAGAATCATTGTTAAATCAGCTTTGCCCCAAGTCGTTTTACATACTAGTAGTGCTGCAATCGCGCCGGCTGCTGCTGCTGCGTTGGTGTTAAGGAAGATTTGGCCAACCGCTGTCGCGTTCTCAAAGTCAGAAACCATCAGTTGAGAACCACCGTTGAAACCGAACCAACCAAACCAAAGGATAAATGTACCTAGCGTTGCCAGTGGCATGTTTGAGCCAGGAATCGGGTAGATTTCCCCGTTCTTACCATATTTACCTTTACGAGCACCCAGAAGAAGCACACCCGCTAAGGCTGCTGAAGCACCAGCCATATGTACGATACCTGAACCAGCAAAGTCACTGAAACCGGCTTCTGATAGGAAACCACCGCCCCAAGTCCAGTAACCTTCCATTGGGTAGATGAATGCTGTTAGCACGACAGAGAAGATAAGGAATGACCAAAGTTTCATTCGTTCAGCAACCGCGCCTGATACCACAGACATTGCTGTTGCAACGAAAACTACTTGGAAGAAGAAGTCTGATTCTAATGAGTGGTCTGCACCTTCACCTTGAGTACCAATCAGAGTACCAAATGACGGTAACCAGCCACCCTCGCCGTTATCGACATACATAATGTTGTAACCAACGACTAAGAAAGTCGTACAAGCAATTGCGTACAAACAAATGTTCTTAGTTAAAATTTCTGTGGTGTTCTTTGAACGAACGAGACCAGCTTCTAACATCGCGAAGCCTGCAGCCATCCACATGACCAACGCACCTGAAATGAGGAAGAAAAAAGTGTCTAGTGCGTAACGTAGTTCCGTTACTGTTGTTGTAAGTTCCATATTAAAGTCTCCAGTCCTTGTAATTCTTTAAAGTGCTTCAGCATCCATTTCACCGGTACGAATTCGTACGGCTTGGCTTAGGTCATACACAAAAATTTTGCCATCGCCGATTTTTCCAGTGTGTGCCGCTTGGCTAATCGCTTCAACAACTCGGTCAACATTTTCAGCTTGGGTTGCAATCTCTAGCTTTACCTTTGGTAGGAAATCAACTTGGTACTCTGCACCACGATACAACTCCGTGTGTCCTTTTTGACGACCAAATCCTTTTACTTCAGAAACTGTCATACCTTCAATACCAACATCAGAGAGCGCTTCTCGAACATCATCCAATTTAAATGGTTTAACTATGGCGTTTATTAATTTCATATTCTTTCCTTAAATTCTTCACTTAATCCGTTAATACTCTTATTACAATCCAAGTAGCGTGCCAGAAATTTAAGTCATTGATTTTAAATAAAATAGAAACAATACCGTTTTAGAAATGAAAAAGGCCGCACCAATATGGTGCGGCCTTTTCACTATCTTAATGCGTTGCACTGTCGTTGCTCTAGTTTTGGGCAACGAAACTTTCATGATGCAAAACCATTGGCAATTAGTAACCTAGAAAATCAATCCAACGTTCGATTAGCAACTCGAAATCATCGATTCCGCAGCTTGCTTCGCTTTCACAATTATAGAAATCGAACTCACTGCCCTCTTCCATCTCTTGCTCGTGCCCGAGCACATTTTCTTGAATGGTTACGTCGTCTTCATTGATCGCTAGGCTGATCTCTTTGCCTAGTAGCGTCACTTCATTGTTCAGATCTTGTCGAGATTGATCAATCAACGCCATCACATGATCCAGTTTCTGCTTATCTTTCCCGATCTCTTCTTGAAGCCAGCGGCCAACAATTTCATGACCCATGCTGCACTTTACATAGTACTCGCCCATTAAAGTGTTTCGTGTAAATTCAAATTCCATAAAGGCTCCGCGCACTAATGACAGATAGGGTAAAAAATGAGGCGAGAGTATATAGCGAAGTCTATTGGAGATCGAGCTTGATTCCATTCAACATCAAACGAACTATTAGAACGCAGAAACAAAAACGCCTTCTCACAAAGAGAAGGCGTTGTATTAGCAGCGAGTACTTTACTGCAACGCAGTAAGCACTTTATCGCACTCCATTAACCGCTTATGCTGGCTCTTGGAAGATAACCGTGTCTGCTTTGTCCGTGTACTGACCCATTTTATGGAAGTTCAAGTAACGGTAAGTATCGGCAGCGGTTGCATTAATCTTCTCTGCGTACGCTAAGTACTCTTCTTTAGTTGGGATACGACCAAGAATCGCACCAACTGCAGAAAGCTCGGCAGAAGCTAGATAAACGTTCGCACCATTACCCAAACGGTTCGGGAAGTTACGAGTAGACGTAGACATAACTGTCGAAGCGTCAGCAACACGAGCTTGGTTACCCATACATAATGAACAACCCGGAGTTTCAATACGAACCCCAGCACGACCGAAGATGCCGTAGTAGCCTTCTTCTGTCAGTTGGTCTTTATCCATCTTAGTTGGCGGAGCAACCCATAGACGAGTATTCAAAGAACCATTAAACTCTTCAAGCATCTTACCTGCTGCACGGAAGTGACCGATGTTAGTCATACAAGAACCGATGAACACTTCTTGAATCTCAGTACCTTGAACGTCAGAAAGAAGACGAGCATCATCTGGATCGTTTGGTGCACATAGGATTGGCTGATCGATGTCAGCAAGGTCAATCTCGATAACATGAGCGTATTCAGCATCTGAATCAGCAGCAAGTAACTCAGGGTTCGCTAGCCACTCTTCCATTGCCGTAATACGACGCTCGATAGTACGAACATCACCGTAACCTTCAGCGATCATCCACTTAAGCATAACGACGTTCGAGTTCAAGTACTCTTCGATAGACTCTTGAGAAAGCTTAACAGTACAACCAGCAGCTGAACGCTCTGCCGATGCATCTGAAAGTTCAAATGCTTGCTCAACAGACAGGTGGTCAACACCTTCAATCTCTAGTACACGACCAGAGAATTCATTGATCTTACCAGCTTTTTCTACGGTTAGTAGGCCTTGCTTGATACCATAAAGAGGAATGGCATGTACTAGGTCACGTAGCGTGATACCCGGTTGCATTTCGCCTTTAAAGCGAACCAAGATAGATTCAGGCATATCAAGAGGCATAACGCCTGTTGCGGCAGCAAATGCTACCAAGCCAGAACCCGCAGGGAATGAAATACCTAGAGGGAAACGAGTATGCGAGTCACCACCTGTACCTACAGTATCAGGAAGAAGCATACGGTTTAGCCATGAGTGGATAACGCCATCCCCCGGACGAAGTGAAACACCCGCACGGTTCATGATGAAATCAGGTAGCGTATGGTGAGTGTTTACATCAACAGGTTTCGGGTATGCAGATGTGTGACAGAAAGACTGCATTACAAGGTCTGCTGAGAAACCAAGACACGCCAGATCTTTAAGCTCATCACGAGTCATAGGACCGGTCGTATCTTGAGAACCGACTGTCGTCATTTTAGGTTCACAGTACTGACCAGCACGCACACCTTCAACACCACATGCTTTACCTACCATCTTCTGAGCTAGCGTGTAGCCTTTATCAGATGCAGATGGATCGATTGGTTTAGCAAACAGATCCGTTTCAGCTAGACCTAGAGCGTCACGAGCACGACCTGTTAGGCCACGACCAATGATCAGTGGAATACGGCCACCAGCACGCACTTCATCGAGAAGAACTTTGCTTAGCTCAAAGTTTGAAATTACAGAACCGTTCTTGTGAACAACACCTTCGTACGGGTAGATATCAATGATATCGCCCATGTTCATGTCTTGTACGTTCAGTTCAATTGGTAGTGCGCCTGAATCTTCCATTGTGTTGTAGAAGATTGGTGCAATTTTACCACCAAGACAAACACCGCCAGTACGCTTGTTTGGTACGAATGGGATATCTTCACCCATGAACCAAAGTACTGAGTTGGTTGCCGATTTACGTGAAGAACCTGTACCAACAACATCACCAACGTAAGCCAGTGGAATGCCATCTTTTTGCATTTCTTCAATTTGATTGATTGGACCAACGCTACCCTGCTCATCAGGAGTAATGCCATCACGTTCCATCTTCAGCATCGCTTTCGCGTGCACTGGGATATCAGGACGTGACCATGCATCAGGCGCTGGAGATAAGTCATCAGTGTTAGTTTCACCGGTAACTTTAAATACTTTAACGGTGATCTTTTCCGCTACTTTGTTTTTCGCTGTAAACCATTCAGCATCAGCCCAAGACTGAAGAACTTGCTGAGCAGAAGCATTGCCAGCTTTTGCTTTTTCTTCTACGTCGTAGAATGCGTCAAACATCAATAGAGTATGAGAAAGCGCTTTAACAGCGATAGGAGCAAGCTCTGCATCATCCAGTAAAGAAACTAGAGATTCGATGTTGTAACCACCTTGCATTGTGCCAAGTAGTTCCGCAGCTTTAGCTTTGCTTACTAGTGGAGATTCAACTTCACCTTTAGTGATAGCTGTTAGGAAGCCCGCTTTAACGTAAGCAGCTTCATCTACACCTGGTGGAATACGGTTTTCTAGTAGGTCAAGAATAACAGCTTCTTCACCTTGGGGCGGGTTCTTTAAAAGTTCAACTAGGCCTGCTACTTGTTCAGCATCTAATGGTCTAGGAACAACTCCTTCGGCAGCACGCTCTGCGACGTGTTTACGGTAGGCTTCAAGCACGACTTTTTTCCTCTCATTGCGGTTCACTTCTTACCTTCATAATTGTTAGTAAAATAAAGAAGTGAACATCCTTGGAAACTTGGCTCTCCATTGCCATTTTTGTCATTCAATTTGTATTGATGAGCGGCGTCATAGAGGCCAAACTGTGGGCGATAGAATAGCAAATTTAACGTTAAATTAAAATCTTATCATTTTGACCAACATAGCAAGTTAAGACGAAAGTCCCACTATTTTTGCCTAATTACGCAGTTAAACGGCTACTCTACGCATGATTATTTGTAGGAAGTACCGACAATCAAATAGACCGAATCATAGTTATCTTCAGTTCGGCCATAAGCTAAAATGATCGGTCCTATTGGCGAATCGACACCTGCAAAAACAGAACCTGCGGTGTACATTGGTGCTTCATCAATGGTTAAATCATTGTTCGACCAAACACCACCATGTTCTATGGATGCACCTACGTAGAACGGTGATTTAAAGAGGCCGAAGTCATTTTCAAACCACTTATAACGATAGATAAGGCTGGTGTAGGCCAAGTTCTGACCTATCATACTATTCCTTGGAATACCTGACAGGTTTAAGAAACCGCCAAGCTCTTTAGGATCAATAGGAAAAATCGAGTTCTTACTCTCTACAATACCGTAATCAAGCTTTGCGACTAAAGTATGCTTCTCAATACTCTTTGCTGCCATGAAATTAGCCGAAAACTCATAAACAGTATCGCTTTCAGACCCTAGATCCGGGGTATCTCCAGACGTGTTGTCCTCAAAGTCATCATGAGAAACAAGATATTCTAAATCGACAAAGTAACCTTCCGTTGGCAAACTAAAATTATCTAAAGTATCGAGTCGATAACTAATAAACCCGCCTATACGTGTATACGCTCCGTTACCAAAAGATGGTAGCGAAGAAACCTCCAACCCCCCATCAGTATAACGAGCACCAAATTTCAGTTCTTGCCACAACGTCGGTTGATAGCCTAATGCCAATTCACCGACATATTCACTATAAGTCAGTGGGACATAGTCTGTAGTCGCCTCTAATGTCGGCTCTCCAACCTCCCCCTCAACCACTGACAAGTTTCTGTTTTCCTTACTGTAAACAATCGATGCAGAAGTGAACAGTTTTTGACTCGAAAAGAAGGGCGAGTAAAGTTCCGCTTCAATTCGTTTGTCAGTACCCATCTCGACGTTAGTTCTTAGCTCTGCACCATGCTTATTAATATCGGTAAAGTTGGCTGAGACACCGATCGAGTACTGACTGGTAGTCGAGAAATCATCTTCAAGAAAGAATCGAAAGTTGAGGTAGTTTGGACCCCAAGACTTTTCGTTCACATCGACTTGAAGTTGATCTTCACCATCAACATTATCAAACTCATAAGTGACCAATTCAAATCTATCCAGTGCATAGAGATCTTTCACTTTAGATTCGATTTCACTGGTTTTCAAAACCTCACCAGAATCAAGGTTTAAGCGGTTTTCGATCAACTTATCTGAATAGTGGGTGTTGTTATTGATGACGACCCTATCGACGACAGTCTTATCGCCATGTTTCAGCTGTCTGCGTGCTTTTTGTTTGTCCTCGATATAATGCTGATAATCGGCATTTGAGAGCGATAGCTTAGAAAGCTCATCAGTATGCTGCTTAGCGGCTTCATAGCCCGCGAGGAAAGCCGATGGCATTTTATCAAAGTCAGTTGTCCCCATTTGCCCAACATCAGGACGTAGGAAAACATCATCATCCGTCAGTGTTTCAGCTTGCTCTTGAGTGCTGCGTTGGACCAGATAATTAGAGAGTTGGTCAGCTGCCGCTAGAAAATTCGTGAAGTCTTCTTTGCCTTTGTAATTGGTACTGATATCCACCGCAATGACGATGTCCGCGCCCATCGCTCTAGCAACATCGACTGGCATATTATTGGTGACACCACCATCAACCAACATTCGGCCATCTAATTCATAAGGGGGAAGCGCGCCGGGAACTGACATACTGGCCATCATCGCATCAACAAGGTGACCATGGTCGATGACCACTTCTTCAAGCTCAATAATGTCTGTTGCGACTGAACGGTAGGGAATAGCAAGATGGTCAAAAGAATCGAGTGGAGATAGGTTACCTGTGGTCTCACGCAGAATACGCAACATATTCTGACCTTGAACCACGCCTTTCCTAGCTTTGATTTCGCCCCAACCTAAACCGAGATCGGTGTTCAGTTGGTAACGGTCTTCATATTCTTTGTCACGCACTCGGCGATCACTACGGTTAACACGATCACGGTAACCTCGATTCCAATCAACCGTATATATAAAGCTTTCAATCTCATCGGCACTCATCCCTGTCGCATAAAGCCCACCAACGTAAGAACCCATGCTCGTACCGGTGATGTAATCGACCGGAATTTGCATCTCTTCTAAAGCTTTAAGTACACCGATATGAGCTGCACCTTTGGCACCACCACCAGCAAGAACGACAGCTACGGTAGGTCTTTTATGAGCTTGTCCAGCTTGCTGAGATTGTTCAACCAGTGTCACGGTAGATGCAAACAGCTGAAAACTGATCACAGTACCGACAATACCTAAGCCGCTCACTATCCAACGAGAAATCATTCTTTAAACTATCCTTGTCATTCTTTTCTGTTACGACTTTACCACTGAAAAAGCTTTTTTAGCCACTGTTTTGGTTGACTTTCACAGCCCTTTTTAATATTTCCACTCTCATCCCATACGGGTAATTTAACGGCACCATCGCAGTCTAACTCTAAAGCCCCTTCAGGCGTTCGAGTAAAGCTGGCTGTTACGATTCCAGTTGGCCAAGGCAACAATAACTGCTCTGGCGTTCTATGCTTCAGATAATCGGCATAGACACGTAACGCCCCACTAGAGCCGGTTAATTTGGTCGGCTTATTATCATCACGCCCTAGCCAGATGGTTGTCACTTCACGGCCATCAACGCCAACAAACCAACTGTCTCGGCTATCATTACTGGTACCCGTTTTACCGGCTAATCCTGCCCATGCAAACTGACCTTGTAGAAAACGTCCCGTACCTTCCGACACACCACGCTTCATTGCATAAGTCGTTAGCCAAGCCGCTTGCTGGTCAACGCTTTGTGATACACGAGGAATCGACTGATACAGAACCTCTCCCTCATTATCAATAACCGAACGAAGCGCGGACAAAGGTGCGATACGGCCAGAGTTGGTAATGGTTTGGTACATCTGAGCGACCTGAAACGGTGTCAATGAGAATGAACCCAAAAACATCGACGGTACCGGGCGAATCTCATTTTTATCAACCCCTAGCTTTCCTATCGTATCCGAAACGCTATCAATGCCTAACTGCATCCCTAAACGAACGGTGGGGACGTTATAAGACTTAGAAAGCGCCACATACAAGGGGACATCTCCGCGGAACTTGCGGTCAAAGTTTCTCGGGCTCCACACACTGCCTTTACTACCTTTCAAACTCAGTGGTGTATCCATCAAAGTTGTCGCCAGTGTGTACTTCTGGGGTTGTTCTAATGCTGTTAAGTAGATCGCTGGTTTAACCAAAGAGCCAATGGGACGACTGGCATTCAAGGCTCGATTAAAGCCGTCGTAGCCAGTGCGTTTACCACCGACCATCGCACGAATTTCACCAGTATTTCTATCCACAGCAATCGCGGCAGCTTCGAGCTTGTTGCCTGCTGTTTTCGATAAATCAGGTACCTTGCGAGCAATCGACTTCTCTAGCTTATCTTGAGAAACCGGATCTAGAGAAGTAAAAACTCGAATGCCTTTCTGGGCTTCAAATCGGTCGCCTACATACTTCTTAAGCTCAATGTTTACTTGCTGGAAATAAGCTGGCTGACGGCTAGCTATTCGTGGGTTGTCTTGAATATCCAAATCACGACTCGCCGCTTCTTCGTATTGTCGCGAGGTTAATATGTCTTGTTGCATCAATAAGCGAAGAACCAGGTCTCGTCGGGTCTTAGCACGTTCAGGGTAACGAACGGGGTTGTAATACGAAGGTCCTTTGACCATACCGACAAGCAGTGCGAGCTGATCGATACGGAGTTCTTGAATCGGTTGACCGAAGTACAAGCGAGACGCTAAACCGAAGCCATGAATCGCTTGCCCACCATTTTGCCCGAGGTATACCTCGTTTAAGTAAGCTTCTAAGATACGGTCTTTGCTGTAACGATGATCCAAGATAAGCGCAATGTAGGCTTCACGAACCTTACGCCACAATGTACGTTCACTGGACAGGAATAGGTTTTTTGCCAACTGCTGGGTCAGCGTACTGCCACCTTGTACCGTTCGCCCGGCTTTAACGTTAACGACCATTGCACGAGCGATTGCCAGTGGCGACACACCGTCATGTTGATAGAAGTTTCGGTCTTCGGTTGCTAATAAGGCATCAACCATCACTTCTGGGAATTGATTACGTTTTAAGAACAAGCGCTGCTCGTCGTTACTTTTCTCAAGCATGCCAAGCATTTTAGGTTCAACACGCAGATACCCCATATCGCCTTTCTTCTCTAGCGACTGAATACGAGTTAACTCGTTACCGTTGAAATGCAGCATCACATGACGATCCGCTTCCGGTCCATCGACAAACTCGAACGGACGACGAATCATTTCAATCTTGGTTGAAGAAGAGGAGTATTCGCCCGGGTGACGAGGTGCGTTCACCTTACGATAATTAAGCACATCGAGCTCATTCTTAACCTGCACCAAACTCACCGGAGTTCCCGGAGACAAGTCTAGCACTCGCGCATAAACCACGGTTGGCAAATCAAACAGCTGACCTTCAAAGCGCTGTTTGACTACAGAATCAAGATAAATACCGACGAACAACAGCAATGCCGCGAGCGCTAAGCCCGCTTTCCAAGAAATTCCCCACAGGATCTTCAACCAACCTCTTTTGCCAGATTTCTTAGATTTAGGTTTGGTCTTTTTCGCAGCCGCTCTTGGTTTTCTTGGCTTGGGTTTGGTGGCTGGTGACTTCTTTGCTGGCGCTTTTTTAGGTGGTGCCTTTTTTGGCGTTAACATTTTGGTCATCATCGATTCAACTGTCGTTTGGTTTTAGTGGTTGCTACATGGTTAGCAGGGTCATCCGGCCAAGGATGTTTTGGGTATCGGCCTTTCATCTCTTTTTGTACTTCTTTATACGCGCCAGCCCAAAAGCCAGCTAAATCTTGAGTAATTTGCAGTGGTCGCTGTGCTGGAGAAAGTAGCTCAAGCACCACTTTCTTACGCTCTTGCGCGATCAATGGCGAGTCTTGTTCACCAAAGACTTCCTGCATTCGCACTGAGATCACTGGTTCAGACTGATATTGATAACGAATGGCCTTCTTACTGCCGGTCGGCATCACATAGTGCGTTGGTAACCATTGGTCTATTTCTTGATTCAAAGGCCAGCCAAGATAAGCAGACAATGCCTGTTCAATCGAAACGCTCGCGAGCCCTTTTGCCGACTTAATGCCATTCAAATACGGCGATAGCCACTCATCAAGGTGTTCAACCAAACTCGTGTCATCCATCGCTGGCCAATCATGCTCAGGCATCCAAAGCTGTGCACAGCGTACACGCTCAACCAACTGCTTAGCCGAAGGTGTCCAATGTAAGCGATCCAATCCACATCGAGCGACATAATTGAGCAGCGCTTGGTTTACCTGATTCGCATCGGGATCGGGTAAAGCTTTGGTGCTGATAATCAACTTGCCCAGAGACACTCGCTGCTCAGCAACTAAACGGCCACGTTTCTCATCCCAATCGGCGTAATCGGAACGCACAAACAATTTTGTAAATTCAGCTTCTAGCTGCGCAATATCAACCGCGGTGGCTAAGAAAATTTTACTGGCTCGCCCTGTGCTGCGCATCAAATCAATCACTACGATATAATCATTGTTCGCCAAGGGATCATCATCACGAACCTCAGCGCCGTGGCCATTCGCCAGAAGGAAAGCACTGCTGGTCGCGCCTCTCACTTGTGCAATCCGGTCAGGGAAGGCAAAACAAAGCACTAATGGTAGCAATGATTCGTCAGCTTGTGACAAATCTAAGTGATGATTGAGTTTGCTAGAGAGACTTTTCGCTCGCTGCATCACTACGCTATTTTTCGAGTGTTTTCTTTGCTTCAGTCGATGCAACGAATGTTGAATATCCGTCACGTTACGTTCAGGTTCTTCGAGCAAAGCGGCAGCGACAATTGCGACATTCAACAAGGCTTGGCTGTTTTGTTGCGCTTTGATCAGCATACTGGCGATCCGTGGCTCAATACCTAAGCGCTGGGCTTGCTTTCCGACTGGAGTAAATTGCCCATTACTATCTAATAAATCAAGATCTTGTAACAGTTCTGTCGCTTGATCAATCGATGCCTGTGGCGGAACATCTAACCAATGAAGCTCATCGGCACAGCTTGCTCCCCATTGCGTCAATTCAGCCACCAACGAAGAGAGATCAGAATGAAGTATTTCAGGTTCAGGAACGGATGGTTGTTGCATCAACTGTGTTTCACTGTACAAGCGAACACACAAGCCCTCTTCGATTCGCCCTGCACGACCCGCTCTTTGTTCTGCTGAGGATTGTGAGATTTTTACTTGCTCAAGTTTGGTGATTCCAGTTTTAAGATCGAACTTTGCTACTCGCTCCAATCCCGAATCAACAACTAAGCGAATACCCTCAATCGTCAAAGAAGTTTCCGCGATATTGGTGGCTAACACCACTTTTCGGCGACCTTGCTTTGACGGTGCAATGGCTCTCTGTTGCTGTTCAAAACTCAACTGGCCATACAACGGACACACATCAATACCACTAGCAAGTTGTCCAAGCTGTGATTCCACTTGTTTTATCGCCGAGACACCCGGTAAGAAAGCCAAAAGTGAGCCCGATTCCTTCTCTATCAGAGATTGAATCACCTTTGCCATTTTAGGTACTAAATATTCATTAGAGCCTAACGGCTGATAACGGAAATCGACAGGGAAAGTACGGCCTTGTGATTCAACATACTTGGCATCAGGCAACAAAGATTGCAGCGCTTGTTGATCTAACGTCGCCGACAT
Source organism: Vibrio sp. Evd11 (assembly GCF_900382755.1). Taxonomy (NCBI): domain Bacteria; kingdom Pseudomonadati; phylum Pseudomonadota; class Gammaproteobacteria; order Vibrionales; family Vibrionaceae; genus Vibrio; species Vibrio sp. Evd11. The sequence goes on along the minus strand of NZ_OSDX01000005.1, from coordinate 56,634 downwards.
CACCACCACTTTTAGATCATCACGCAGCGCTTCTTGGATCTCTAAACTAAACGCTAATGCAGTATCGGCATGAATGCTGCGTTCGTGGAATTCATCAAAGATCACCATGTCCACACCTGTCAATTCAGGGTCGCTTTGGATCATTCTGGTCATGATCCCTTCAGTGACGATTTCCAGACGCGTTGCACTACTGGTTTTAGATTCACCACGAACTCTAAAACCAATGCTCTCTCCCACCTTCTCTCCCAGTTGACTCGCTAAGTAAGTGGCAATATTCCTAGCCGCTAAACGCCTTGGTTCGAGCATGATAATTTTCCCTTTAACAGCATTAGTTTTAACCAACTGCAGAGGGAAAAACGTTGACTTACCCGCACCGGGAGCAGCCTTTAGAATAAGTTGAGTATGTGCTTCTACGCCAGTGAGCAGATCTGGCATCACAGCTTCTATGGGCAGTTGTGGCAATGGGAGAACCTTGTGGTGTAATGTTGGCAACATTGTACATAAAAACCCACTTGTCTAAATAAGTAATATGCACTTCAATCCCCCTTTAGAGCCAGCGACTCTTATTAAACGCTATAAACGTTTTCTTGCTGATATCACATTGCCTGACGACAGTGAGCGCACGATCCATTGTGCGAACACGGGAGCCATGACTGGCTGCGCCACACCCGGTAACACGGTTTGGTATTCAACCTCAGATAATGCAAAGCGAAAATACCCAAACAGTTGGGAGATCTCAGAAACAGATAAAGGTCATCGAATTTGTGTAAATACTGCGCGAGCGAACCAACTGGCAGTGGAAGCAATTGAAAATAAGACTATAGTTGAACTCTTAGGCTATGACGCTTTACGAACTGAAGTGAAATATGGCAGTGAGAATAGTCGAATTGATATTCTGCTGGAAGACAGTGAAAAGCCACCTTGTTATATCGAAGTAAAAAGTGTCACTTTGCTTGATGAGCAACAAACGCCAACTAAGCAAGATACCTCAACCAAAGGACAAGGCTTTTTCCCTGATGCGGTCACCACCAGAGGCCAAAAACACCTGCGTGAACTCACAGAAATGGCAGAATCTGGAAATAGAGCCGTACTTTTATTCACTGTTTTACATTCAGGTATTGAAAAAGTATCTGCAGCACACCATATAGACGCCAAATATTCGTTATTACTAAAACAAGCACAAGACGCTGGGGTTGAAGTGCTTTGCTATAAAGCAGAGCTCAGCAGTACTCAAATACAACTAAAACAGGCTGTTGAATTTATCAATAGCTAGACAAAGATGATGAAGTAATCACTTTGACTACAAGTTTGGATAAGAGTATTTGCCAGAACCAGATCTTTCTGCTATAGATACCCGCCTTAAAATTAGCTGCTTTGCAGTTGACTAGGTGTAAATAGGAGATGCTGTATGCCAGAATCTAAGAAAAAAGCGCTAGGCATCCTAGCCATCGCAGGTGTTGAACCGTACCAAGAAAAGCCAGGTGAAGAGTACATGTCACCTGAGCAAACGGAACATTTTACAAAAATTTTAGCAGCTTGGCGCAACCAGCTCAGGGAAGAAGTTGATCGTACTGTGCACCACATGCAGGACGAAGCAGCGAATTTCCCAGACCCAGTTGACCGTGCTTCTCAAGAAGAAGAGTTCAGCCTAGAGTTACGTAACCGTGACCGTGAGCGTCGTCTTATCAAGAAGATTGAAAAGACACTAGATAAGATTGAAGAAGATGATTTTGGCTTCTGCGATTCTTGTGGTGTTGAGATCGGCATTCGTCGCCTTGAAGCTCGTCCAACAGCTGACCTTTGTATTGACTGTAAAACACTTGCAGAGATCAAAGAGAAACAAATGCAAGGTTAATTCTTGCTGATGTAAAAAAGGGAGCTTTCGCTCCCTTTTTTGTTTGTATTGAAAGCTATTTTCAACATGCGCTATCTCATTGTCATCAAATAGCTACCAATACCAACAAACGGTTACTGTTGTTCTATCTAGACTAGGTTTTCACTCATGAGTTATATCGGGCGCTTTGCACCATCACCGTCAGGTCCTCTTCATTTTGGCTCACTGGTTGCCGCACTCGGCAGCTACTTTCAAGCGAAATCAAACCAAGGACAATGGTTGGTTCGTATGGAAGATCTTGATCCACCGAGAGAAATGGCTGGCGCCGCAGATCTCATTCTCAAAACTCTTGAGGCTTATCATCTATTTTGGGATGGTGAAGTGGTGTATCAAAGCCAGCGTCATGATTTGTACCAAGCTCAAATAGATGCATGGGTAGCCGATAACCAAGCCTACTATTGCCAATGCACCCGTAAACAGATCAAAGCCCTTGGCGGCTTTTATACTGGGACTTGCCGCAATGCTGCGTTAATGGATTCAGGTGACCAAGCCGTTCGCTTACGTATGGCGCACCCTATTGAATCGTTTACCGACATTCGCCACGGTGACATTCATATACCGAAAGCACTGGCTGAAGAAGATTTCATCATTAAGCGTAGAGATGGCTTGTTTGCTTACAACTTGGCTGTTGTGCTTGATGACATCGACCAAGGCATTACAGAGGTTGTGCGAGGAGCGGATTTGATTGAGCCAACAGGCCGTCAAATTAGTTTATATAAAACACTCAAACAAAAAACCGTCAGTTACTTGCACTTACCATTGGCAACCGATGGCTTGGGTAATAAACTGTCAAAACAAAATCATGCAACTGCGATAGATCTCGACAATCCGAAACCGACGCTAATTAACGCGATGCGATTCTTAGGTTTTGATATCACCGAAGCCCTTTTGAGTGCTTCTATTGACGAGATTTTGTTTTGGGGCTGCCAGCAATGGAGCATTGCTCAATTACCTGATAGTTTACAAAAAGAACACCGTGATTAACCCGAGTTCAGAGCTAAATAGCAAAAACGACACATAAAAATGCCATAACCAACAACTGTGGTTAAGCAGACGATGTTCTCAAATGGCTCGCGCTAAGCTATTATTAGCCGCAATTAAACTCTGCACTACCACTTTGGACTAAGAGAAAAACAAAGTTGGCGATACCTACTTTGTTATAAACTAATGAATACAAACGACAATACCCCAAGCGAACAACGCGGATTCCACGAATTAGCACTGAATATTTATACTCGTCAAGAGCACAATATTTCACGCAAGCAGATCAGCGACAACGCACTAAAAGTATTATATCGCCTAAATGGGGCGGGTTTTGATGCATTTTTAGTCGGTGGTGGTGTGCGCGACATCTTATTGGGTTCTCAACCAAAAGATTTTGATATCGCAACCAACGCTACGCCAGAACAGATCAAAAACCTGTTTAGAAACTGCCGCCTAATTGGCCGCCGTTTCCGCTTGGCACATATCATGTTTGGTCGCGACATCATCGAAGTTGCAACTTTCCGTGGTCACCACCAAGAGCCATCGAAAAACGTTTCTGCGCAATCTGATGAAGGCATGTTGCTACGCGATAACGTGTACGGCAATGTTGATGAAGATGCAGAGCGTCGTGACTTCACTATTAATGCGATGTACTACAACATTGCAGACTACAGCATTCACGATTACGCGGGTGGTGTGGAAGATTTAGAAGACAAGCTGATCCGCTTGATTGGCGACCCTGAAACTCGTTACCGTGAAGACCCAGTACGCATGCTACGTGCTATGCGTTTCGCCGCTAAACTGGATTTCGATATTGAAGAAGATACTGCCGACCCAATCGAAGAGTTGGCACACCTTCTAAAAGATATCCCAGCTGCGCGCCTTTACGAAGAATCACTTAAGTTGCTGCAATCAGGACACGGTTTAGAAACTTACCACTTAATGCGTGAGTACAATCTATTCCAACAGATGTTCCCAGCCGTGGCTGAGCACTTCACTGAAGGTTATGATTCTCATACCGAGCAGATGCTTGATTTAGTACTCGATTCAACTGACCTTCGTATAGACGATGGCAAGCGAGTAAACCCAGCCTTCATGTTTGCTGCAATTCTTTGGTACCCAATGAATAAGCTAGCGGACAAGCTAGTCGCTGAACAAGGCATGGCGCACTACGATGCAATCATGGAAGCAAGTAACATCATCCTTGATCAGCAAGTAAAGTCGATTGCTATTCCTCGTCGTCACACCGCGACTATTCGTGAAATTTGGCAGCTGCAAGTTCGACTTCCACGTCGCAACGGTAAACGTGCTGTACGCCTAATGGAACTGAACAAATTCCGTGCAGGCTACGATTTCCTAGAAATGCGTGGCGAAATCGAAGGTGGCGAAACCAAAGAGTTGGCAAAATGGTGGGAGCGTTATCAAACAGCCGGTCGCAATATGCGCCAAGCTATGGCTAATGACGTTGCCGCACCATCAAAATCAGGTCATCGTCGCCGTAAGACTTACCGTAATAAAAAAAGTAAGCAATCCGAATGATAACGGCTTATATTGCGGTCGGCAGCAACCTTGCCGACCCAGTTAGCCAAGCAAATTTGGCTATCGAAACACTAAAAAGCCTACCGCGATCAACGTTTATTGCGACCTCCAAGCTATATAGTAGCACTCCGATGGGGCCGCAAAATCAACCCGACTACATCAACGCGGTAGTGGCAATCCAAACCGAATTAACGCCAATTGAACTGCTTGATTGCACTCAAAAAATCGAGTTAGAGCAAGGGCGTGTCCGTAAAGACGAACGTTGGGGACCAAGAACCTTGGATCTCGACATTGTGCTATACGGCAATGAGGTGATCGATTCAGAGCGCTTAACCGTTCCTCATTATGGAATGAAAGAACGAGAGTTTGTACTCTACCCGCTTGCTGAAATCGCACCAAGTTTACAACTCCCTGATGGGACTGAGCTGAACGAACTACTCAAAGTAGTCGATCAAAATGGGCTCAATGTTTGGCAACAATAGCCAAGCGCATTAAGGAAACCCAATGAAAAAAGTAACCATTAACGACCTTATCAAGTGCAAACAAGAAGGCCGTAAATTCGCGACGTCGACAGCTTATGATGCGAGCTTTGCTCAATTATTCGAAAGCCAAGAGATCCCTGTATTACTTGTCGGTGATTCACTAGGCATGGTTTTACAAGGCCAAACTGACACATTGCCAGTGACAGTCGACGAAATTGCTTACCACACTCGCTCAGTGCGTGCTGGTAGCCCAAACTGTCTTCTTATGGCTGATATGCCGTTCATGAGCTATGCCACACCTGAGCAAGCTTGTGAGAGCGCTGCAACCATAATGCGTGCTGGTGCAAACATGGTTAAAATCGAAGGCGGAAGCTGGTTGGTTGATACCGTGAAGATGCTAACAGAGCGCGCGGTTCCCGTTTGTGCTCACTTGGGGTTAACACCTCAATCAGTGAACATCTTTGGTGGTTACAAAGTTCAAGGCCGTGACGACGAACAAGCGGACAAAATGGTTGCTGACGCTCTAGCTCTGCAAAATGCTGGCGCTCAAATCGTATTACTTGAATGTGTTCCGGCATCATTAGCCAAACGCATCACTGAAGCTTGTGATGTACCAGTGATTGGTATTGGCGCAGGCAACGTTACCGATGGTCAGATCTTAGTGATGCATGACATGTTCGGTATCTCTGCGACTTATATGCCAAAGTTCTCTAAGAATTTCTTAGCTGAAACAGGCGATATGCGTAAAGCCGTCGCTCTATACAAAGAAGAAGTAGAGAGCGCGCGTTTCCCTGATGAAGCTCATACAATAGCTTAGGAGTTACTATGCAAACTTTTGCTGAAATAGCGGCTCTTCGCGAGCAGATTAAACAGTTTAAGCGTGACGGACGTACCGTTGCTTTTGTACCAACAATGGGAAACCTTCATGAAGGCCACCTGACGCTGGTAAAAAAAGCGCGTGAATTAGCAGACATTGTTGTGGTGAGCATTTTTGTTAACCCAATGCAGTTTGACCGTGCGGACGACCTGAACAATTACCCTCGAACGTTAGAAGCTGATTTAAGCAAACTAACAGGCGAAGGTGTTGAGCTTGTGTTTACTCCAACGCCAGAAGTGATGTACCCAGATGGACTAGACAAACAGACGTTTGTTGAAGTACCTGGCATTTCGCACATGCTTGAAGGGGCATCTCGTCCAGGCCACTTCCGTGGTGTGGCAACGATTGTTGCTAAGCTATTTAATATCGTTCAGCCAGACTTTGCATGCTTCGGCGAGAAAGACTTCCAACAGCTTGCGGTCATAAGTCATATGACGACGGATCTTGCTTTAGATATCCAAATTATCGGCGTACCAACCGTTCGTGAGATGGATGGACTTGCGATGAGCTCTCGCAATAGCAATCTGACTATCGACGAGCGCCAGCGCGCACCTGTGCTTGCTCGCACTATGCGTTGGATCAGTAGTGCTATTCGTGGCGGCCGTGACGATTACGCATCTGTCATTGAAGACGCAACCGACCAACTTCGTGCTGCAGACCTGCAACCTGATGAGATTTTCATTTGCGATGCTAAAACGCTGCAAGCCATTACTTCAGAATCGACTCAAGCGGTAATCTTGATGTCAGCTTTCTTAGGTAAGACTCGTCTTATCGACAACCAAGTTCTCGATTTGGTCACGGAAACGAAAGAAGAAGTGAAAGAAGAAACAGCGGAATAATCGCTCTCTTCTCGAAATGCGAAACAAAAGCACAAAACGCAGAACATAAAAAAGGTCGATGTAATATCGACCTTTTTCTTTGCCTGTCATTCCAAGACTTACAAGGAAGACATTAGCTACGTAAGCCGATGCCCTTTGTCACTAGGTAGTGAGCAACGCCATACAGCGCTACGATAAACACACCCAATACAGCAAACGACGTCACAATACCAACATCAGACACTCCCAAGAAGCCATATCTGAATGCGTTAACCATGTACACAATTGGGTTCAGTTTCGACACACCTTGCCAAAATTCAGGCAATAGACTGATCGAGTAAAACACCCCCCCAAGGTATGTTAACGGTGTCAGAATAAACGTTGGGATAATAGAAATATCGTCGAACGTGCGTGCAAATACAGCGTTGATTAAGCCACCCAGAGCGAACACAATCGACGTTAGAAATACAGTCGCAATAATCACGCCCCAATGATCAACTTGCAAGTCGACAAAGAAAAGCGATACGAATGTGACTATGGTACCCACTAACAAGCCACGCACTACACCGCCCATCACGAAACCAGCAATAATCACATAGTTAGGAACTGGCGCTACAAGCAGCTCTTCAATGTTCTTCTGGAATTTGGCACTAAAAAACGACGAAGCGACGTTAGAGTATGAGTTGGTGATCACCGACATCATGATCAAACCCGGCACAATATATTCCATGTAACTAAAGCCGTTCATTTCACCGATACGAGCACCAATTAGGTTACCGAAAATGATGAAGTAAAGCGTCATAGTGATCGCAGGTGGAACCAGAGTTTGCACCCAAATTCGAGTGAATCTGTTCACCTCTTTGGTCAACAAGCTACAAAAGGCTGTCCAATATAATTTATGCATATTACTTGCTCCCCTCACGCACGATGCTCACAAATAGCTCTTCTAGACGGTTCGCTTTATTACGCATAGAAAGGACTTTTACCTGTTGCTCTGTCAGTTGAGCAAAGATAGCGTTCAAACCTAGGTTCTTGTCGATTTCGATCTCTAGCGAACCATTGACCATTACTTGGCTATTGACGCCATCAAGCTTAGGCTCTGCAGTGCCCTCTTCAAGATCAAGAATAAACGTCTCAGCACTTAACTTACCCAGCAGCGATTTCATGGTCGTATTCTCAATCAACTCGCCACGGTTAATAATACCGATATTGCGACACAGCATTTCCGCTTCTTCTAGGTAGTGCGTGGTCAAGATAATGGTAATGCCCTGCTTCTCGTTGATCTCTTTCAGGAATTCCCACATAGAACGACGCAGCTCAATATCAACACCCGCTGTTGGTTCATCAAGGATCAGCAAATGAGGTTCATGCATCAGTGCGCGAGCAATCATCAAACGACGCTTCATACCACCAGACAAGTTACGCGCACGTTCGCCACGTTTTTCCCACAAATCGAGTTGAGATAGGTACTTTTTCGCGCGTTCTTTAGCCAGAGTTTTAGTCACGCCGTAATAACCCGCTTGTTGCAGCACAATCTGCTCAACGGTTTCGAACGGGTTAAAGTTAAACTCTTGCGGTACTAAGCCCAAGTTCTGTTTCGCTAACTCCAGATCGGTATCAATGTCGTAACCGAACACCTTAACCTTACCGGATGTTTTGTTGACCAGAGAAGAAATAACGCCAATGGTCGTAGATTTACCCGCACCATTTGGACCAAGAAGCGCGTAAAAGTCGCCTTTTTTTACTTGTAAACTGATGCCTTTGAGAGCCTCAAAGCCCCCAGCATAAGTTTTTCTTAATTGCTCAATTTCTAATGCATACATAGAGATAGACTGCCATTTGCGATAGATAGATGTTGATGACCGAGTATGAGGAAGAGAGTGAAACTTAAAACGAGCTAGTTGAACCTAACTCAAAACTTGTTTACTCGGCCATTTTGCAAGCAAGTTTATCGTTGATTAACGATTAATACAAATGCCGAGTGAGAGTTTCTTTCGAAAGCGAACAAGGATATTAGCTATGTGAAAACCAATTCAGTGTTCAGTAAACATAAAAATGCCGTTAAGTTATTCACTTAACGGCATTAATCACAAATACTAGATTTGGCGTCTATAACTGATTCATGTCAGATTATTGCTGAAAATTAAACTGACTCAAATTGATGTTCATCTCTATCAACATAGCTTGTTGCAGCTGTCAGGGCTTCATATCTGAATCGATAGGTGTTGGATTCCGGCACAAGATCAAGCACGTGGAATTTCTCTAGTTGTTGACGGGTATTCTCGTTTGGACACAACAGATAAACCTCACATTCAGCATCGAGGGCATCTTTGATTGCGTTTTCTAACGCGAGGCCGACCGTCACATCAATCATTGGCACATCCGTCAGATCTAAGATCATCGCTTCGTAATCAGAGATGCTTGAGTGCTGACGCGATATCGCCTTCGAAACACTAAAAATCATCGGTCCAGAAAGATAGAAGAACAACACCTTACCGTTAGCGGTATCTAGCAGCTGACGTTCGCTGTCCGTCAGCGGGATATCGTCTTCGTCATCACCATCACTGATGGACTTTACTTGTCTGGCTTGTTCACGACTCAAACGTTCAATAATCAGGATGTTCGATATAAAGACACCAAGACCAACTGCAATTATCAAATCAACAAATACAGTAAGGAGCATCACGCCATACATCACACCCATGCCTGCATAACTCACCTTGTGAGCACGCTGAATGAAACTCCAATCTAGAATATTGAAGCCGACATACATGGCGATACCCGCAAGCACAGCCATTGGGATCGGTTCGGTCAAACCACCCGCGACTAATACAACTAACGCTAAAACTAGCGCTCGAATAACACCAGAAAGCGGTGAACGAGCCCCTACTTGGATATTCGTTACTGTGCCCATGGTAGCGCCTGCGCCCGGCAAAGCGCCGAACAAGCCAGAAATCATATTGGCGATACCCTGTCCGCGAAGTTCCTTATCAGAGTCATGCTCTTTACGGGTTAATGAGTCCCCTATCACCGCGGTAAGCAGCGTATCGATACAACCTAACGTACCCAGCACCAAGGCATCGATTACCATGGTTGTGAACAGTTCAGGGCTAATCGTTGGAATAACTAAAGAAGGTAAGCCAGCCGGGATTTCACCAATACGACGAATAGAATCCGTATCGAAGATAATGACCGATAATAAGGTCACAGCAACTAGGGCAACCAATTGTGCAGGAACATACTTGCGGTATTTAGTAGGAAAACCAAAAAGGATACCGAGCGTTAATACCCCTAAAAACAGCTCGCTGAATTTCAGATTTGCCAGCGTATCGGGAAGCGCCGAAAGCGTCCCCATCACCCCACCAGATGGAGCTGCGTGTCCTAACAATGGAGACAGTTGCAAGATAATCAGAATAACGCCAATACCCGACATAAAGCCGGAGATCACGCTATATGGCATCAAAGTAACGTATTTACCGAGCTTTAATGTCCCAAGTAATATCTGGAATGCACCCGCCATCATCACGACGGTAAAGGTCATTGCCATTCCAGTTTCAGGATATTTAGCGACCATGCTGGTCATCACCGCCGTCATGATCACCGTCATTGGTCCGGTAGGCTCTGAGATCAAACTGCTGGAACCGCCAAATAATGCTGCAAACAGGCCAACCATAATGGCGCCCCATAAGCCCGCTTCCGCCCCCGCTCCAGAAGCAACACCAAATGCTAACGCTAAAGGCAGTGAGATGATGGCTGTAGTGACACCGCCAAACATATCTCCTTTGAGATTGATATCCGCAAAACGACTTCCAAACAAAACACACCTTCCTGATGATGAAATGACAAACCTTATTACTTTAACAAATGAGTCTGTAACACAGAAAGTGTTAATTCAATCACATTATTAATGTCTTATAACCAGATGCTAGCTTCTACGCTAAGTTAATGATTTTAACAGCTAGAACACGTCAGATGAGTGCGAGTTGACACAGTTTTTACGAGATTGAATTTGTAACATTGTGTATAGTTATAACTCTTAATTAAGGGACGTAAGACGCAAAATGCCAGAGATTAAACAGCTTTTTGAAAACAACTCTAAATGGTCTGAAGAAATTCGATCTCAAAGACCAGAGTATTTTACAACGCTTGAAGAGGGTCAAAACCCTGGTTTCCTATGGATCGGCTGCTCTGATAGCCGTGTACCGGCCGAGCGTCTCACTGGTTTGTATTCTGGCGAACTGTTTGTTCATCGAAATGTCGCTAACCAAGTGGTTCATACCGACCTAAACTGCCTGTCTGTTGTGCAGTACGCCGTAGATGTACTCAAAGTTAAACACATTATTGTTTGTGGCCACTACGGCTGTGGTGGTGTTAATGCGGCGATTGATAACCCTAAACTTGGTCTAATCAATAACTGGTTACTTCACATCCGTGATAATTACCTAAAATACCGTAAGCAAATTGAATCTCTGCCTCGTGAACAATGGGGTGACAAGTTATGCGAAATTAACGTTGCAGAACAAGTCTACAACCTTGGTAACTCAACCATCATGCAAAGCGCATGGGAACGCGGACAAGATATTGAAATCCACGGTGTGGTTTATGGTATTGGTAATGGCAAGCTACAAGACCTTGGCGTTCGTTGTTCAAGTAATGACACGTTAGAAAATAGTCACTTAGATGCGCTTGATAAAATCCTATCGTCTCCAATTCTTGGTTAATTATTAAGGTTTAAACCTTATCGTTTAGTCACTAGATATAAGAAAGGCTCGCATTGTGCGAGCCTTTTTGTTTGTCAGTCTTAACAGAGTAATAATTACTCTTGAGGTACAACTTTACCGATGTACGGTAGGTGACGATACTTTTGAGCGTAATCGATGCCCACACCAACAACGAATTCGTCAGGAATTTCAAAACCAATCCACTTAGTATCAACAATCACTTCACGGCGAGAAGGCTTGTCTAAAAGAGTACAAATCTCGATAGATTTAGGACCACGTAGGCTTAGAATCTCTTTCACTTTAGTCAGAGTGTTACCTGTATCGATAATGTCTTCTACAAGTAGAACGTCTTTACCTTGGATGTCGTCATCAAGGTCTTTCAAAATACGCACGTCACGCGAACTTTCCATGCCGTTGCCGTAGCTAGATGCGGTCATGAAATCAACTTGGTGAGTTAAATCGATAGCACGAGCAAGATCCGCCATAAAGACAAAAGATCCACGTAATAAGCCAACTAGAACTAGATCTTCACTACCGTTGTAATGTTCCGTGATCTGTTTACCTAGTTCATTCACTCGATCCTGAACTTCTTGCTCGGAGATCATGACTTCAACTGTATGCTTCATACTGCTCTCATTTTATTTGGTGATTGCGACAAGTGTAGACAGTTTGTCATTGGTGCCGCTCAATTTTGTGAGTAAGTCTAGCATTGCTCAAATACCCACACCACCTTCTGGTTCGAATTTACTCATACATTCTCAACGAAGTGTGCGCTGATGCCTTGTTCAATAGTCGCTTCCTTTCACATCAATCCTGATCACGCTTTATGGATCAAGTTTGATGTAACTGCCTATAAAATAAGCTCAAAGGATTGACCATTCGCATATGCACCATTACACTCATCTTGGCTTAAATAATAATAAAATCATTAATATAAAAATTCGTTGGCAAGGAAAATAAAATGGACTCAATATCTAAGAGACCTAGAACTAGGCTTTCACCCCTAAAAAGAAAACTGCAATTGATGGAGATCGCTCTTGAAGTTTTCTCTCGTCGTGGCATTGGCCGTGGCGGTCATGCAGACATCGCAGACATTGCTCAAGTATCAGTTGCAACTGTATTTAACTACTTCCCAACCCGAGAGGACTTGGTTGATGAAGTACTTAATCACGTAGTTCGCCAATTCTCTAACTTCCTTTCAGACAATATCGACTTAGATATTCACGCAAAAGAAAACCTACATAATATTGCGACTGAAATGGTGACGTTAGTGGCTCAAGATAGCCATTGGTTAAACGTATGGTTTGAATGGAGCGCTTCGACTCGTGATGAAGTGTGGCCTCTGTTTGTAACCACTAACCGCACTAACCAGATGTTAGTACAAAACATGTTTAGCAAAGCGATTGAACGCGGCGAAGTTTGCGACGATCACGATCCTAAACATCTTGCCAACCTATTCCACGGCATTTGTTACTCGCTATTCATCCAAGCGAAACGTGTAGATACGCAAGAAGAACTTTCGACCTTGACGGATAGCTACTTGAACATGTTGTGCATTTATAAGTAGATTCGAGATTCGAGATTCGAGATTCGAGATTCGAGATTCGAGATTCGAGATTCGAGATTCGAGATTCGAGATTCGAGATTCGAGATTCGAGATTCGAGATTCGAGTAAATAATTTAAGGGTTGGCCTAAGCGGTCAACCCTTTTTTGTAGAATGGAATGGCTCTTCGTATCCCGAAGCGCAGCGTACTCGCATCTCGGAGTGAAACGTTCCTGTTCCTTACTTCAGACATAAAAAAGCCGCTGACGAATCAGCGGCTTTTAAAAACATTAGCGAGTGGCTAAAGAAGAATTACTTCTTCTTTTTTACTGCTTTTTTGTTTGGAAGGTCAGTGATTGAACCTTCGAATACTTCCGCAGCAAGACCAACAGACTCGTGTAGAGTTGGGTGAGCGTGGATAGTAAGTGCGATATCTTCTGCATCACAACCCATTTCGATTGCTAGGCCGATTTCGCCAAGAAGTTCACCACCGTTAGTACCAACAACAGCACCACCGATTACGCGATGAGTCTCTTTATCAAAGATCATCTTAGTCATACCGTCAGCACAGTCAGAAGCGATTGCACGACCAGAAGCAGCCCAAGGGAAAGTAGCAACTTCGTAGTTCAGGCCTTCCGCTTTCGCTTCTTTCTCAGTCTTACCTACCCAAGCAACTTCTGGCTCAGTGTACGCAATTGATGGGATTACTTTAGGATCGAAGTAGTGCTTCTTACCAGAGATAACTTCAGCAGCTACGTGACCTTCATGCACACCTTTGTGAGCAAGCATTGGTTGACCAACAACGTCACCGATCGCGTGGATGTGAGGAACGTTAGTACGCATTTGCTTATCAACATTGATGAAACCGCGCTCATCAACTTCGATACCCGCTTTTTCAGCGTCGATAAGTGCACCGTTTGGAACACGACCGATAGCAACAAGAACAGCATCGTAGCGCTCAGCTTCAGCTGGTGCTTTTTTGCCTTCCATTGAAACGTAGATACCGTCTTCTTTCGCTTCAACTGCAGTCACTTTAGTTTCAAGCATTAGCTTGAACTTGTTCTTAATTCGTTTAGTGAAGACTTTAACGATGTCTTTATCCGCAGCAGGGATAACTTGATCGAACATCTCAACAACTTCAACTTTAGAACCTAGAGAGTGGTAAACCGTACCCATCTCAAGACCGATGATACCACCGCCCATGATAAGCAGTTTTTCTGGTACTTCGTTTAGTTCTAGTGCATCCGTAGAATCCCAAATACGTGGGTCTTCATGTGGGATGAAAGGAAGTTTGATTGGGCGAGAACCCGCTGCAATGATTGCATTATCAAAGTTAATTGTTGTCGTTTCTTCGCCAACAACTTCGATGCTGTTAGGACCAGTAAACTTACCGAAACCGTTAACAACAGTAACATTACGCATCTTAGCCATACCGCCAAGACCGCCAGTCAGTTGATCAACTACTTTGTCTTTCCAGATACGAACTTTGTTGATGTCCGTTTGTGGCTCGCCGAATACAACGCCGTGCTCTGCCATCGCTTTTGCTTCTTCAATTACTTTAGATACGTGAAGAAGTGCTTTTGATGGAATACAACCAACGTTTAGACATACACCACCAAGAGTGCTGTAACGTTCAACTAGTACTGTTTCTAGACCTAAATCCGCACAACGGAATGCCGCTGAGTAGCCAGCAGGACCTGAACCAAGTACAACAACTTGGGCTTTAATTTCTTTGCTCATTGTGACCTCTTGTAGTCATTATCCCTAACAGGCTGAGTAGATGTTCTTAAAATTATTGGGCTTTCAAACAGGAAACATTTTACAGAGATGTTAACAGTGTGAAAGTAGCTTTAAGTTAGCCTGTGAGCTAGACAACAATTCCCCCGCAGTTTATGAGAAATGCCGGAAACTGTTCTCTAAAAATAGTCTTTATATAAAGAATTAAGGTGACCCGAAAGTCACCTTAATAATTACTTTCTCAATTACAGTACTAGACGACGAATGTCAGATAGTGCGCTGTTTAGGAAAGTAATGAAGCGTGCACCTTCAGCACCATCGATCACGCGGTGATCGTATGATAGAGACAGTGGAAGCTGTAGACGTGGTTGGAACTCTTTACCATTCCAAACTGGCTTAATCTCAGACTTAGATACACCTAGGATACCTACTTCTGGAGCATTTACGATTGGAGTAAATGCAGTACCGCCAATACCACCAAGGCTAGAGATTGTGAAACAACCGCCTTGCATGTCTGCCGCTGTTAGCTTACCAGAGCGTGCTTTCTTAGAAACAACCATTAGTTCTTCAGATAGCTCGTAAATACCTTTCTTGTTCACGTCTTTGAAAACAGGAACAACTAGGCCGTTTGGTGTATCAACTGCGATACCCACGTTTACGTACTTCTTAAGAATGATGCTTTCGCCATCGTCAGATAGAGACGAGTTGAATGCAGGGAATGCTTCTAGCGCTTTAGCAACAGCTTTCATGATAAACACAAGTGGAGTGATCTTCATGCCAGTGTCTTTCTTCGCTTCGATTGCGTTCTGTTCTTTACGGAATGCTTCTAGCTCAGTGATGTCTGCATTGTCCCACTGTGTAACGTGCGGGATCATTACCCAGTTACGGTGCAGGTTAGCGCCAGAGATTTTCTTAATCTTAGAAAGCTTCTGAACTTCAGTTTCGCCGAACTTGCTGAAGTCAACTTTTGGCCATGGTAGTAGACCAAGAGCAGAACCGTCGCCGCCTTTGCCAGATGCTGCAGCACCAGACTCAAGACGCTTAAGTGCATCTTTAACGTAAGACTGAACGTCTTCTTTAAGGATACGGCTCTTACGACCAGTACCTTTAACCTTAGAAAGGTTAACGCCAAATTCGCGAGCAAGACGACGAACAACTGGAGAAGCGTGCGCGTAGTCACCGTTCTCTTGGAAGTCGCCAGCTGCTGGAGCTGCTGCTTTAGGTGCAGGAGCTGCTGCCGGAGCTGCTGCTTGTGCTGGAGCCGCTACTGCTACTGGAGCTGCGCCTTCAACAACGAAAGTCATGATTGAAGAGCCTGTTGACACTTTGTCGCCAGCTGCAATCTTGATTTCTTTTACTGTACCAGCGAATGGTGCAGGCACTTCCATTGAAGCTTTGTCACCTTCAACAGTAATTAGAGATTGCTCTTCTTCTACTGTATCGCCAACCGCTACCATGATTTCAGTAACTTCTACTTCGTCACCGCCGATATCTGGAACGTTCACTTCTTTCTCAGCAGATGCTGCTGGAGCCGCTGCAACTGGTGCCGCCGCTGGAGCAGGAGCTGCTGCAACTGGAGCGCCAGAACCTGCCACTTCAAATACCATCACTAGAGAACCAGTAGATACTGAATCACCAGAAGCGATCTTGATTTCTTTAACGATACCAGCGAATGGTGCAGGAACTTCCATTGAAGCCTTATCACCTTCAACAGTAAGAAGAGATTGCTCTTCTTCTACTGCGTCGCCGATAGCTACCATGATTTCAGTTACTTCAACTTCATCACCGCCGATATCAGGAACGTGAACTTCTTTCAGTTCGTTCGCAACAGAAGGGGCCGTCGCTGCAGGAGCAGCTGCAACAGGTGCCGCCGCTTCAACTGCTGGCGCAGCCGGTGCTGCTGCAGCACCTTCCGCTTCGAAGATCATGATAAGAGAACCAGTAGAAACAGAATCACCTTCTGAAATCTTGATTTCTTTAACGATACCCGCTTGAGACGCAGGAACTTCCATTGAAGCTTTGTCGCCTTCAACAGTGATCAGTGACTGCTCTTCTTCAACCTTGTCGCCAACGTTTACAAGAATCTCAGTTACTTCAACCTCGTCAGCACCGATGTCTGGTACATTAATTTCGATTGTCATTGTATTTACCTACCTTAATGCCAGTCTTATGCGTATTGCGGGTTAGTTTTTTCAGTGTCGATATCGAACTTAGCAATTGCTTCAGCAACAACAGACTTCTCGATATCACCACGTTTAGCCAGTTCAGTTAGAGCTGCAACTACGATGTAGCCAGCGTTAACTTCGAAGTGACGACGTAGGTTTGCACGGCTGTCAGAACGGCCGAAACCATCTGTACCAAGTACTTTGTAAGACTCAGTTGGCATGTACGCACGTACTTGCTCAGCGTAGTTCTTCATGTAGTCAGTCACTGCGATTGCAGGTTCTTTACCAAGAACAGTCGTGATGTACGGTACTTTCTCTTCAGCTTCTGGGTGAAGCATGTTGTCACGCTCTACCGCTTGGCCGTCACGAGTTAGTTCGTTGAACGACGTTACAGAGAATACGTCAGATGCTACGCCGTACTCTTCGCTTAGAATTTCAGCGGCTTTACGCGCTTCGTTCATGATAGTACCAGAGCTCATTAGTTGAACTTTGCCCTTAGCACCAGCGTGAGATTCAAGCTTGTAGATACCCTTACGAATGCCTTCTTCAGCGCCTTCTGGCATAGCTGGCATTGCGTAGTTCTCGTTCATTACTGTTAGGTAGTAGTAAACGTTCTCTTGGTTCTCACCGTACATGCGACGGATACCGTCTTGCATGATAACAGCTAGCTCGTAAGCAAACGTTGGGTCGTAAGAGATACAGTTAGGGATCGTGTTCGCTTGAATGTGCGAGTGACCATCTTCGTGCTGTAGACCTTCACCATTCAGTGTTGTACGACCTGCAGTAGCACCTAGTAGGAAGCCACGAGCTTGTTGGTCGCCTGCTAACCAAGCCATGTCGCCAATACGTTGGAAACCGAACATTGAGTAGTAGATGTAGAACGGGATCATCGGTAGATCGTTTGTGCTGTATGAAGTTGCAGCAGCAACCCATGAAGCCATAGAACCTAGTTCGTTGATACCTTCTTGAAGAACTTGACCAGACGTTGCTTCTTTGTAGTAAGAAACGATGCCTTTATCTTCAGGTGTGTATTCTTGACCGTGTGGGTTGTAGATACCAACCTGACGGAATAGACCTTCCATACCGAATGTACGAGCTTCATCACAGATGATAGGAACGATGTTCTTACCAATGTTCTTATCTTTAAGAAGGATGTTTAGCGTACGTACATAAGCCATAGTTGTAGAGATATCACGCTTCTGCTCACCTAGTAGAGGTGCGAATGCGTCTAGCTCAGGAACCTTGAACTCTTGAGTAAACTTAGGAAGACGTGCAGGTGTGTAACCGTGTAGAGCGTTACGACGAGCGTGCATGTATTCGTATTCAGCAGAACCTTCTTCCAGTTTTAGGTATGGAAGTTCAGCAATTTTCTCATCTGATAGTAGGTCTTCTAGGCCTAGGCGATCACGCAGGTGTTGAACATGAGTCATGTCCATTTTCTTAACACCGTGTGCAATGTTCTTACCTTCAGCTGCGTCACCCATGCCGTAACCTTTAACAGTCTTAGCTAGGATTACAGTTGGCTTACCGTTTGTTTCTTTTGCATTGTTGAATGCAGCAAACAGTTTAGAAGAATCGTGACCACCACGCTTAAGAGCGAAGATTTCGTCATCAGTCATGTCTGCAACTAGTGCAGCTGTTTCTGGGTACTTACCAAAGAAGTGCTCACGTACGTATGCGCCATCTTTAGATTTGAATGTCTGGTAGTCACCATCGATAGTTTCGTTCATTAGTTGAAGAAGCTTACCAGTCGTGTCTTTAGCCAGTAGAGAATCCCAGTTGCTACCCCAGATAACTTTAACAACGTTCCAACCTGCGCCTTTGAATAGGCCTTCAAGTTCTTGAATGATGCTGCCGTTACCCATTACAGGGCCATCTAGACGCTGTAGGTTACAGTTGATTAGGAAACATAGGTTGTCTAGCTTCTCACGCGCAGCGAAAGAGATAGCACCACGTGATTCTGGCTCATCCATCTCACCGTCACCTAGGAACGCGTATACGCGTTGCGCTGAAGTTTCTTTCAGGCCACGGCCGTCAAGGTACTTAAGGAAGCGCGCTTGGTAGATCGCAGAGATTGGACCAAGACCCATAGATACAGTAGGGAACTGCCAGAACTCAGGCATCAGTTTCGGGTGCGGGTAAGAAGGGATACCTTTACCATCAACTTCTTGACGGAAGTTATCTAGCTGTTCTTCAGTTAGACGACCTTCAACGAATGCACGAGAGTAGATACCTGGAGAGATGTGACCTTGGTAATAAACTAGATCGCCACCGTCCGTCTCATTTGGAGCACGGAAGAAGTGGTTGAAACATACTTCGTAGAACGCTGCAGCTGACTGGTAAGAAGCCATGTGACCACCAAGGTCTAGGTCTTTCTTAGAAGCACGCAATACGATCATGATTGCGTTCCAGCGAATAATCGAACGAATACGACGCTCAAGAGTTACGTCACCAGGGTAAGCTGGCTCTTGTGCTGCTGGAATTGTGTTGATGTAGTTCGTGTTGATGCCTGTAGCCATATCAACACCATCTAAACGCGCTTTATCTAGAACTTGTTCTAGTAAAAACTGTGCACGTTCTACACCTTCTTCACGTACTACTGACTCAAGAGCTTCTAACCAATCTTGAGTTTCCAGAGCATCAACGTCATGCTTCATGTCAGACATGGCGATCTATCCTTTTTGTTAGTTGGATTCTACTAAACACGTAAAAAGCCGAAGTATTACGGCTATTTACCCTGTTGGATTCGACGTAAAGAACGTTCGCGGCGCGATTCTTCTTTGGTCAAATCCATCAATGTTTCTTCGATGTAAGCTAAATGAGAGTGTGACATTTCACGAGCCTGTTCTGGCTGTCCTGAAACGATCGCATCCACAATGTTAGCTCGATGTATACTCACTTTCTCCACAACGTCTTTACGACGATGCAACAGCTTTAAATTTTCTAAGACGTTTTGTTCGAGTAACGGAGCCAAGCTACGAACAATGTGCAATAACACCACATTGTGTGCTGCCTCTGTTAAAGCAATAAGAAAAGCCATCACCGCTGCAGATTCGGCTTCAATATCACCTTTATCTTGCGCACCGCGAATTTTTTCTTGGCATGCTTGAATTCGAGCAAAGTCTTCATCAGTGCCACGCAATGCCGCGAAGTAAGCCGAAATCCCTTCCATCGCATGACGCGATTCCAACAAGTCTAGTTGGGTTTCAGAATGGGAGGACAACAAATTAAGCAAAGGATCTGAAAAGCTTTTCCAGATATTTTCACTAACAAACGTACCTCCACCTTGACGGCGAGTAAGCAAGCGTTTTGCTTCTAAACGTTGTATCGCTTCTCGGATTGAAGGACGAGACACATCGAACTGTTTCGCCAGTTCGCGCTCAGGCGGCAGCTGCTGCCCTGGAGCCAGTGTTCCTTCCACTATCAACCTTTCTAACTCTTGTTCGATAACGTCCGAGAGCTTTGGCTGACGAATCCTTTGATAAGCCATAGTTTGTTGTTCTTCTTTTTCTTCGCTGACAATTGGTAATACCAATTTTAAGTTGGGCAGAAATTAACATAATTAAAACGCCACTGTCCAGTCTAAAGTTGACCTGCATCATAGAACGCAGTGTGAATTAACCACGATTTAACAAATGAAATTTAAAACAGCAACCAAATTGGTCTTACCATTTACAGGGGTAATACTTTTGGGGAGTATTCGTGCTAGAAAGTTTCAGGATAAAAATGAATTGTTTCAGAAAGATTAGCGCCACTTGATTAAAAATCGAACCAAGTGCACACTAGAGGCAGAAATCCTGTTCATAAGTCTTAACATTAGAGCGTTTGATAAGCTCGTCACACTCTCGATTTATTGATGCTCATCGCCCGACCACTTCCTTTACAAAAGCACAACAAAAATTCACAAACAATTATGCTCATCATTGATTATCTAGAGCCCTTCAATGAGCAAAGTCTTATTGTGAATTCGAATTTAGAAGCTCAGTTGACCTTGATATTTCTTCCAATCAAAAACCAAACCGGGGTCAGTTTTTCGTAGCGGGGCTATGTATTGATGGCCAGTGATACGCTGACGCGTAATCTGCGGGAACCTCGACATCAATGTATTCGTCAATTGAGTCAAAGATTGATATTGCAGCTCGGTATAAGCAACAAAGTCACAGCCTTCCAATTCAATGCCAATCGAGTAGTCATTACATCTTTCACGGCCAGCGAAGCTCGATTGACCCGCATGCCAAGCTCGGTCTAAGAAAGAAACGAACTGCACCACTTCCCCATCGCGACGAATCAAGCAATGCGCCGAGACGCCCATTTGGTGAATCACCTTAAAAAACGGATGCTCAGTGGGGTCAAGTTTTCCCGTAAAAAACTGTTCGATGTGAGGCCCACCAAATTGACCCGGTGGTAAACTGATATTGTGGACCACCAGCAAAGAGATATCGTCACCCTTTGACCTTGCATCAAAATAAGGGGAAGGAACATGCCGAGCGTTGTCATACCATCCGTTGGAGCTGATCGTCATCTTAGTCTCACTTTCTTTTCTGCTAGCACAATAAGATGTGACCTTGCCCATAGAGCAGTCGCGCTAGCCTCTT
This sequence comes from Vibrio sp. Evd11, assembly GCF_900382755.1. Lineage (NCBI taxonomy): Bacteria > Pseudomonadati > Pseudomonadota > Gammaproteobacteria > Vibrionales > Vibrionaceae > Vibrio > Vibrio sp. Evd11. Next base: position 35,278 of record NZ_OSDX01000005.1, on the reverse strand, counting down.
TAATTTGAAGTTAAGCAAGAGTATCATTCCATTCCCACTCCCTTTCAAGATTAGATTTGCGATGAAAAACACACATAACAGCCACCAACGCCTTGATTACTTAAAAGAGCAACTGCCGCTAGAGATCACTCGCTCAGTGGCTGAGACCATCAAAGAAGATCTAGGCGGAACGTTAGATCCAGCGGCTGATATCACGGCAAGTCTAATCCCAGCAGACGCAATCAACAGCGCAACCATCATTACGCGTGAGCACGGTGTGTTCTGCGGTAAAGCTTGGGCTGATGAAGTGTTTAAACAGTTGGGCGGTGAAGTCACTATCGAGTGGAACGTAGAAGATGGCGACAAAGTTGAACCAAACCAAACGCTTTGCTCATTAACGGGTCCAGCTCGTGCACTATTAACCGGTGAGCGCAATGCAATGAACTTTATTCAAACGCTATCGGGTTGTGCGACTACAACTGCAATCTACGCAGACAAAGTTAAGCACACAGAATGCCGCCTGTTAGACACACGTAAAACCATTCCAGGCCTGCGCAGCGCACTAAAATACGCTGTTGCTTGTGGTGGCGGTTTCAATCACCGTATTGGCGTTTTTGATGCTTACCTAATCAAAGAAAACCACATCATCGCATGTGGTGGTATTGAGAAAGCTATCTCTACAGCAAAAGAGCTTAATCCAGGTAAGCCTGTAGAAGTTGAAACTGAGAGCCTAGAAGAGCTAGAGCAAGCAATCAACGCGGGTGCAGACATCATCATGCTAGACAACTTCACCACGGACATGATGCGTGAAGCGGTTAAAATCAATGCAGGTCGCGCTGCACTAGAAAACTCAGGTAACGTCACTCTCGACACTATCGCAGAGTTCGCTGAGACGGGTGTTGATTACATCTCTGTTGGTGCACTCACTAAGCACTTAAAAGCGATGGATTTATCAATGAGATTCAAAGCTTAATCTATTGAAATATAAATAACTTATTCATAAAGGCACGGTTAACTACCGTGCCTTTTTATTGCCTAATTTATCAGTATTTCAATCACTTATTTAAGTTGGTCGCATAATTTTGCGTGCCATATGAAACATCACACTAATAAATACGAAACCACTCGCGACCACACCTGAATACCATTCCACTTCCCTATTCCGACTTCTATTCTCTCAATCAACCAGTGCCTGCACTGAAACAAACTAAAGAATGGAATTAGATGATGAATAACAAGAACAAAAGAACGAACCAGAAAGGCTTTACGCTAATTGAATTGATGATTGTAGTTGCGATTATTGGTGCTTTATCAGCGATTGCTGTTCCTGCTTACAAAGACTATGTATCAAAAAGCCAAGCATCTTCAGCATTAGCAACACTTAAAACAGCAATAACTCAAGCTGAGCTTTACATACAAGAAGAAGGAACCCCAACATCCCTAGCCGATATAGGCACCAAGGAAGATATAAATTCTTTAGGTGTGTTAGCGATTGATTCTGCCGTTTCTACAGGATTAAAATTCACCTTTGATGACGGTGTATTGTCTGGTGCTTCTATTTCAATAGCTAGAGAGTCAACTGGCTGGGAATGCACACGCACTGGCGCATCATTAACCGCTATAGATTTAGAAGGTTGTGACTAATTTAGTGCTAACCAACCTCCCAACCGTTCTTCGTCAGGCAGGATTCCTTAGCCTGACTCAAGAACAAACCGTTGCGGAACATGTACATGCTTCAGGTGTTTCTACGCCTGAAGCTTTGCTCGTTCTAGACATCTTCAACGGCGAGAGTCTCGCGCATAACATTCAGGCCATTTTCGGCTTGCCGTTGGTACAACTTGGCAATACGGACTATGAAGCTTTATGCGAACAGTTAGGGCTTCGTGAGCTGATCACCAAGTATCGCGCCATTCCAATTTCAGTTTCGAGCTCAACTCTCACACTCGCCTCGGCCGACCCAACCGACTTACAGGCTGAAGACGATTTTCGCTTTGCCACGGGATTACAAATCGAATTAGTTGTCGCTAACTACTCCGAATTAGAAGCAGCAATACGAAAACTGTATGGACGCTCTATTTCTGGGCAAGACTCCAAGCGCAAAGAGATCACCCAAGATGAACTCGCCAACCTGGTTGAAGTCTCTGACGATGAGATGACTTCAATTGAAGACCTCAGCCAAGACGACTCCCCTGTCAGCCGTTTTATCAATCAAATACTGGTTGATGCGGTGCGTAAAGGTGCTTCCGATATCCACTTCGAACCCTACGAAGAACATTACCGCGTTCGCCTGCGTTGCGATGGCATCCTTGTTGAGATTCAACAGCCCGCTTCTCATCTAAGTCGCCGTTTATCAGCTCGCTTAAAGATCCTCGCCAAACTTGATATCGCTGAGCGTCGCCTGCCGCAAGATGGTCGTATCAAGTTACGTTTAAATGACGAACTCGCGATTGATATGCGTGTATCGACCCTACCAACATTGTGGGGAGAAAAGATCGTACTGCGTCTTTTAGATAGCAGCGCTGCCAATCTCAATATCGATAAGCTCGGTTACAGCGAAGATCAAAAAGCACTCTATCTCAATGCATTGAAACGCCCGCAAGGGATGATCTTAATGACAGGCCCAACAGGCAGTGGTAAAACCGTTTCTCTCTACACTGGCCTTCGGGTACTTAACACCACAGAGCGCAACATCTCAACAGCTGAAGATCCGGTCGAGATCAATCTATGTGGTATCAATCAAGTTCAAGTCGCACCCAAAATCGGTTTTGGGTTTGCTGAAGCATTGCGATCATTTTTACGACAAGATCCCGATGTGGTGATGGTGGGGGAGATCCGCGATTTAGAAACCGCAGAGATCGCGATCAAAGCATCGCAAACCGGTCACTTAGTCCTTTCGACATTGCACACCAACTCCGCCGCAGAAACCGTGACTCGATTGGCTCACATGGGGATTGAACCCTTTAATCTTGCTTCATCATTAAGCTTGATTATCGCCCAACGACTGGCAAGACGATTGTGCAATCACTGTAAAGCCGCTGACGACTCTCCGGACATATTTCTGCGTCACTCTATCCCTAACAGCCAAACGATCTACAAAGCCAATCCTCAGGGGTGTAATGAGTGTAACCAGGGATACTCTGGGCGAGTGGGCATCTATGAAGTTATGCCGTTTAGCGACCAACTGAAAAGCAGCCTAATAGACAAACCGAACGCGTTAGCCATTGAAAACTTGGCGCGCCGAGAAGGCATGCGAACACTGCAAGAATCAGGGCTAGATAAATTGCTGGAAGGCACCACCAGCTATCAAGAACTACAACGTGTTCTGTACCTATAATTCACGGAGCGAAAATGAGTAGTAAAAACAAACAATCACAACTAAAAAACTACCATTGGAAGGGAATAAACAGCTCCGGAAAGAAAGTATCAGGGCAAACCTTAGCCTTGACGGAATTAGAGGTACGAGAAAAGCTCAAAGACCAGCATATTCAGATTAAGAAAATCAAAAAGAAGAGCATCTCAGCACTGACTCGTTTAACGCACCGAGTTAAGGCCAAAGACATTACCGTGTTAACTCGGCAACTCGCGACGATGTTGGCAACGGGTGTTCCTATCGTGCAGGCCATCAAGTTAGTCTCAGACAACCATCGTAAAGCTGAAATGAAGTCTATCTTGTCGCATATCTGTAAAGGCGTAGAAGCAGGTACTCCGATTTCAAAAGCCATGCGAACCGCAAGCCGTCACTTTGATGAACTGTATACCGACTTAGTTGCGACGGGAGAACTCTCAGGTAACTTAGCGCAAGTCTTTGAACGTTTAGCGACATACCGTGAAAAGAGTGAGCAACTAAAGTCTAAGGTTATAAAGGCTCTCATCTACCCAGCTATGGTTGTTGCGGTCGCACTTACCGTTTCCTATTTAATGCTGACCATGGTCATCCCTGAATTTGAATCGATGTTTTCTGGTTTCGGCGCAGACTTACCTTGGTTCACTCAGCAAGTGCTTTATCTTTCCCACTGGATGCAGGCCTACAGTTTCTATACTGCTATCGGTATTGGTTTATTATTCCTATCCATTCAGCAACTGCGTCAGCGATCTTACTCAATTCGACTTTCAACCAGTCGTCTTGGTTTACGCTTTCCTATCTTGGGTGCTGTCATCACTAAGGCATCAATTGCAAAGTTCAGCCGGACGCTCTCAACCAGTTTTAGTTCTGGGATTCCCATCTTAACGAGCCTAAAAACCACAGCGAAAACGGCGGGTAATCTGCATTATGAATCGGCAATCATCGAGGTTCACCGTGAGACTGCCGCAGGCATGCCGATGTACATTGCAATGCGCAATACCAATGCCTTTCCGGAGATGGTTTTACAGATGGTGATGATTGGAGAAGAGTCCGGAAACCTTGATGATATGCTCAATAAAGTCGCTTCCATTTACGAGTTTGAAGTAGACAACACCGTCGATAATCTAGGTAAAATTCTCGAACCACTGATTATTGTCTTTTTGGGTACGGTTGTTGGTGGCCTTGTTGTCGCGATGTACTTACCGATCTTTAATCTTATGAGTGTGTTAGGATAGCCAAAAGCAACTAAACACCCATGAGTAGCCAATCTCTACTCATATAGATCAAGTGGTAAAAGGACACTATGGAAGTATTTCACTACTATCCTTGGCTATTCCCCGTATTAGCTTTCATTTTTAGCCTTCTTATCGGCAGTTTTCTCAACGTCGTCATACACCGTTTACCGATTATGATGGAACGAGAATGGCAACAAGAGTGCTCGGAGTATTTCTCTCAATATAAAATTCCAGCGCCAGAGGGAAAGTTTAATCTCAGCATTCCTCGTTCGACCTGCCCAAAATGCAAAACCCAATTAAGGGTAATCGACAATATTCCGGTATTGAGCTGGTTGTTCTTAAAAGGCAAATGTCACAGTTGTGCGAATCCAATCAGTGCTCGCTACCCTTTGGTCGAACTGCTTACCGCAATCCTTTGTACCGCAGTCGCTAGCCATTTTGGTTTCAGTTACTACGCTATCGCCCTGATCTTTTTCACGTTTGCATTGATTACCGCAACCTTTATCGATCTCGATACCATGCTGCTGCCTGATCAAATCACCTTACCTTTAGTTTGGTCTGGTATCGCTTTAGCTCTGTTTAACGTCAGTCCGGTATCGCTTCAAGATTCAGTGATTGGTGCAATGGTTGGCTACCTAGCCTTGTGGTCGGTTTATTGGCTGTTCAAGCTACTAACAGGCAAAGAAGGCATGGGTTATGGTGATTTCAAACTTCTGGCTGCGCTTGGTGCATGGCTTGGCTGGCAACACCTACCAATGATCATTCTTTTGTCGTCGCTGGTCGGTTTGGTTTTCGGCTTGATTCAACTTCGCTTGAAACAACAAGGTATAGATAAAGCCTTCCCATTTGGCCCATACCTCGCGATTGCTGGTTGGGTAAGCCTATTGTGGGGCAATGACATCATGGGTTGGTATTTCACTTCTGTGCTAGGGATTTAATCATGGCAATCATTATCGGATTAAGTGGTGGGATCGCCAGTGGCAAAACCACGGTAGCCAACCTATTCCATGAGCATTTCAATATTGATATTGTCGATGCTGATATCGTGGCACGCGAAGTGGTGGCATTGGGCAGTGAAGGTCTAAAACAGATTGCGACTCATTTTGGTGAAGAGGTATTGCTTGACGATGGAGCGCTAAACCGAGCTAAACTGCGCGAAGTGATCTTCACTGATCCCACAGAAAAACAATGGCTCAATGAACTGCTTCACCCAATGATCCGCAACAAAATTGACAGTGACCTGTCTAAAGTCACATCCCCTTATGCTTTATTAGTCGCACCGCTATTGGTAGAAAACCAAATGCAAGGTATGGCCGATCGCGTTTTAATCGTTGATGTGCCAACAGAAGTGCAAATAGAACGCACAATGAGTCGTGACAATGTTTCAAAAGAACAGGTTACAGCAATTTTAAAATCACAAGCTTCAAGAGAACAGCGCTTAGCGGTTGCAGATGACGTGATTAAAAACCATACTAAAAACCAAGAACTTTTGCCTCAAATCACAGATTTACATCAAAAGTATCTGGCAATCAGTACAGTAGATGGGTCAGAATAGAACTATGTTGAATGAAGGTTTGCTTGATGATCACCCATAAATTTGAACATCCTCTAAATGAGAAAACAAGAATCTACTTAAGAGTTGAATCACTCTTGAGGCAGCTCCACCTGTCTTCTACATTTTCTGATGCTCAACAGTATCAACTCTTTTTCCGTTCAATCTTTGATCTGATTGAAATATTCGAACAGATCCAGCTTAAGAGCGAACTGGCGAAAGACATTGAGAAACAGCGTGTAACCTACAAGAGTTGGTTAGATGTTGAAGGTGTCGATCAAGAGATGTTAACGTCATTACTCAATGATATTGGCAACATCTATCGCGAACTGATGCAGGCCGAACGTTTTGGGCAATCTCTAAAAGAAGACCGCTTCCTGAGCGCGATTCGTCAACGCTTTAATTTACCCGGTGGTTCGTGCTGCTTTGATTTACCCGCACTGCATTATTGGCTGCACCTGCCTCTCGATAAAAAAATGAGAGATGCCAAAGCATGGATGGACAGCCTACAACCGCTGTATGAAGCGCTGACACTGTGGTTAAAGCTCACCAGAGAGACTGGTCACTTTAAAGAGCAAATTGCTCGTGCTGGCTTCTTCCAGAGTGATGCTGATGAAGCAAACATCCTTCGCCTTTCTATTCCAATGCAATACGGTGCCTACCCGATGATCTCGGGCCATAAGAACCGTTTTGCTGTTAAATTCATGAGTTTTGAAACCGGCCAAGCCTGTACTCAAGATATCGAATTTGAATTGGCTATCTGCACCTAATTAATTTCCTTTTATAGTTTGGCTTGAGTCCTCACTCGAGCCTAAACTCAGTATTATTACACCTTCAAATTAAGAATCACTATGTCGAAAAAAATCACCATCGTAAAATGCCCTCAATGTAATACCGACGTTGAATGGGGCGAACAAAGCCCACATCGCCCGTTTTGCAGCAAGCAATGTCAGATGATTGATTTCGGTGAATGGGCAGACGAAGAGAACAGCATCGCTGGCGCACCAGATATGTCGGATAGCGATGGTTGGTCGGAAGACCCGCACTAAGCGAGTAGCGAGTAGCGAGTAGCGAGTAGCGAGTAGCGAGTAGCGAGTAGCGAGTAGCGAGTAATTTTTGAAGGGTTGGCGTTTAACGTCAATCCTTTTTTGTTGCCTATAACACGGCGCTACTAGAGATTCCCTACTCCTTCCTTCGTCAGTCTAGGGAATGACAGCTCTGGTTGATTCACAAACTCCCTCAGCGGTTCGACGGCCTATCAAGGCTTGTCATTCGTCATCCTCAAGAGTGAGTGAGGAACGAACGAGTTGGGAATCTAATGACTTCGAACTAAATCATATACCTAGCTCTGGGCAGATTTCCGACGATATGCTCACGCATGACACTCTTCTCGATATCCGCCCCAAGAGCGAGAAACGAGCGAGTTGGGGATCTCTTACCTGTAAAACTCTAAATAATAGGTACAAAAAAGCGGAGCCAAATGGCTCCGCTTTTATCGATAGAATGCAAAAAGAATTACTTCTTAGTAAGCTTCTCTTTAATACGAGCTGACTTACCAGAACGCTCACGTAGGTAGTACAACTTGGCACGACGTACTGCACCACGGCGTTTAACTTCGATGCTATCAACCATTGGAGAGTGAGTTTGGAACGCACGCTCTACACCTTCACCGTTCGAGATCTTACGAACTGTGAATGCAGAGTGTAGACCACGGTTACGAATAGCGATTACAACGCCTTCGAAAGCCTGTAGACGCTCACGGTCACCTTCTTTTACCTTAACCTTAACTACAACAGTGTCACCTGGTGCGAATTTAGGAAGGTCTGATTTTAGTTGCTCTTCTTCAAGAGCCTTGATGATGTTGCTCATTTGTATAAATTCCTAGAATAAACTGATACTAAATTTAATAGGTTACTGCTTGCTTTTCGTTAAGAGCGTTGCTCTTTAATGAATTCAGCCAGTAATTGTTCCTGTTCGTCAGTCAGAGCTAGGTTTTCCAGGAGTTCTGGTCTTCTTAGCCAAGTTCGGCCCAACGATTGTTTCAATCGCCAGCAACGAATGTCCTTATGGTTTCCAGACTTGAGTACCGAGGGTACATCTTTATCGTCTAGCACCTCAGGGCGCGTATAATGGGGACAATCTAGCAAACCATTTGCAAAAGAATCTTCTTCTGCTGATGCGAAATCTCCAAGTACACCCGGAACAAACCGAGAGACTGAATCAATCAACGTCATGGCTGGCAACTCGCCACCCGTCATCACAAAATCTCCAATCGACCATTCTTCGTCGACTTCAGATTGAATGATGCGCTCATCTACCCCTTCATAGCGACCACAAATAAGAAGCAAGTTCTCGTTTGTTGCCAGCTCTTCAACACCTTGCTGGTCGAGTTTACGACCTTGAGGTGAAAGGTAGATAACCTTCGTCTTTCCCGGTGCTGCCTGTTTGGCTGTTTGGATAGCGTCGCGCAAAGGCTGAACCATCATTAACATGCCAGGACCACCACCGTAAGGTCTGTCATCAACAGTGCGATGTTTATCATGAGTGAAATCACGAGGATTCCATGTCTCAATAGATAAAAGACCTTTTTTAACCGCTTGACCTGTTACTCCGAAATCAGTAACAGAACGGAACATTTCAGGAAACAGGCTAATTACGCCAACCCACATGTGTTCTCTCGCTCTGTAATTTGGAGTTAGAATCCAGGATCCCAGTCAACTTCGATCCGGCGAGCTTCGCGATCAACTTTCTTGATCACTTGCTCTTCAAGGTACGGGATTAACCGTTCCTTTTGGCCAAAAGCATCTTTAAGATTTGCTTTGATTACTAGAACATCGTTCGAGCCAGTTTCTAATAGGTCAGTGACCTCACCAAGGTTGTAACCTTTAGTGGTAAAAACTTGCATACCGAACAATTCGCGCCAGTAGAATTCATCTTCTGACAATTCAGGTAATGAAGCAGGGTCAATAGCAATTTCAAAGTTGGTCATCAGTTGCGCGTCTTCACGTACATCTAATCCCGCTAGCTTACATACATAGCCTTGGCCATGACGTTTCCAGCTTTCAACTTTATACTCAACCCACTCGCCCTTTAGCTTTAAATACCAAGGACTGTAATCAAATATGCTTTCAGCATTGTCTGTGTAGGAGAACACTTTAAGCCAGCCACGAATACCATAGGTAGACCCAAGTTTACCCATAACAATTCTTTCGTTTTGCTCGCTCATCGTTTCTTTACCCTTCATCGACATAAGCTATTTCTCTTTTTAAAAAAGAATTAAGCCGCTTTTTGAGCGTCTTTAACTAGCTTAGCTACGCGGTCAGATAGAGATGCGCCTTGACCAACCCAGTGGTTAACACGATCTAGGTCTAGACGTAGACCTTCTTCTTGACCTTGAGCAGTAGGGTTAAAGAAACCTACTTTCTCGATGAAACGGCCAGTTACAGAGTTACGGCTATCCGCAACTACGATTTGATAAAATGGGCGCTTCTTTGCACCGTGACGTGCCAAACGAATGGTTACCATGTCGTCCTCTTTGCTTTCTTAATAAAATAATTAACCCCAAGTATAAGTAAATAGCTTGGGGTCTCGTGCCAAATTAAAGCCCCGGAATTTTACTCTTATTCCGGTGCAATGCAAGGGCTTTAGCTATTTTTTCACCAACATCGCCGCCGTACACTTTCTGTGACACGGCTAACACTATGAAAAGTAACGTAGCTAAAGCTTACATTTGTAGATTATCGGCCAAACGGGTTAAAACCACCACCCATTCCGCCCATACCTCCACCGCCGCCCATCATGCCCTGCATGTTGCGCATCATGCCTTTCATTCCACCCTTCTGCATTTTCTTCATCATCTTCTGCATTTGAGTGAACTGTTTCAGCATACGGTTTACATCTTGTACTTGAGTGCCAGAACCTGCAGCAATACGCTTCTTGCGTGAGCCTTTGATTAGGTCAGGACGCTGACGCTCTTTCATTGTCATAGAGTTGATGATCGCTTCCATTTGCTTGAACATCTTGTCATCAACTTTATCTTTTACATTGTCCGGTAGCTGAGACATGCCTGGAAGCTTATCCATCATGCCCATCATTCCGCCCATGTTCTGCATTTGTCCTAGCTGTTCACGGAAGTCTTCAAGGTCAAAGCCTTTCTTCTCTTTGAACTTCTTAGCCAGTTTCTCTGCTTTCTCGGTATCAACGTTTTTCTGTAGGTCTTCAATAAGAGACAGTACGTCGCCCATACCAAGGATACGAGAAGCAACACGATCTGGGTGGAACGGTTCTAGTGCGTCAGTTTTCTCACCAACACCCAAGAATTTAATCGGTTTACCTGTGATATGACGAACAGACAGTGCAGCACCACCACGCGCATCACCGTCCACTTTCGTTAAGATAACACCGGTAAGTGGTAGCGTATCGCCAAAGGCTTTTGCAGTGTTCGCAGCATCTTGACCTGTCATTGCATCAACAACGAACAATGTCTCTACTGGATTAATTGCAGTATGAAGCTCTTTGATCTCGCCCATCATCTCTTCATCGATAGCCAAACGACCGGCAGTATCGACAATTAGTACGTCGTAGAATTTCTTCTTCGCGTGGTCGATTGCAGCGTTTGCAATATCAAGAGGCTTTTGGTCAGCTGAAGATGGGAAGAAGTCGACACCAACATCGCTTGCTAAGGTTTCAAGCTGTTTGATCGCCGCAGGACGGTAAACGTCGGCAGACACAACCAAAACTTTCTTCTTGTCACGCTCAGTCAGGAGCTTAGATAGCTTACCTACCGATGTGGTTTTACCCGCACCTTGTAGACCCGCCATTAAGATAACGGCTGGCGGTTGTGCTGCTAGGTCAAGAGCCTCGTTGGACTCGCCCATCACAGCTTCAAGTTCAGCTTGAACGATCTTAATGAATTCTTGGCCAGGTGTTAGAGATTTAGATACCTCAACACCCACAGCGCCTTCTTTTACGCGCTTAACAAAATCACGGACAACTGGCAGTGCAACGTCGGCTTCAAGTAGCGCCATACGTACTTCACGCAGCGTCTCTTTAATATTGTCTTCGGTCAGGCGACCTTTACCGCTGATATTTTTCAGCGTTTTGGATAGACGATCCGTTAAATTATCAAACATAGTTTTCTCTTCGCTCAATCCTGCGACTATTACTGTGAGTATACATTAGCGTGGATTAGAGTCATACCCGTTGTGGAGCGTTAATCATCCACGCTTGTGATGTGAGACATTGTTCCCTTGGAATTGAGTGAGGTTCACCATAGCCCCAAAGAGCGATGCAAGGTATAATTCGTCAATTAGTAATCATTTAAATGGATACCATGGACAGTCTTATTGCGATCGCAGCAGCCTTTCTTTATACAATGGCGATTTCCACGATCATTCCAGGTCTCGTGCACCAAACAGGAATCCGTGTAAAAACGGTGTTTATCAGCGCATTACTTGCTTTAGCTTTCCATGCTTGGTTGCTTGGCGATTTAATCTTTAATGCCAGTGGCCAAAACCTCAGTATCTTGAACGTTGCTTCATTGATCAGTTTAATCATCTCTTTGGTGATGAGCGGTGCTATGCTCAAAACCCGATTGTGGTTCATCTTGCCCGTCGTTTATAGCTTCGCTGCGCTTAACTTGATGGCTGCTACTTTTCTTCCAAGCACCTTCATCAAACATCTAGAGAATGATCCAAAACTGCTTGTGCACATCTCTTTGGCGCTCTTCTCATACGCGACACTGACTATCGGTGCGCTATACGCTCTGCAACTCGCGTGGCTCGATCACAAACTTAAAAAGAAAAAAGCGTTAGTAATAAACCCTAACCTACCTCCATTAATGATGGTGGAAAGACAGCTTTTCAAGATCATTCTGATCGGTAATGGCTTATTAACAGGTACTTTATTAACTGGCCTTATCTTCGTACAAGATATGTTTGCTCAAGGAAAGGCGCACAAAGCCGTGTTGTCTTTTATTGCTTGGGTTATCTACTCCATCCTTCTTTGGGGTCATTATCAAAAAGGTTGGCGTGGACAGAAAGTCACTTGGTTCGCCCTTGCGGGTGCCAGCATGCTCACATTAGCCTACTTCGGTAGCCGCTTCGTTCAGGAAATTATCCTGAATTAGTCTGTAAAATAAAGGCAAGGTCTCACACACCTTGCCTTTAAAATATTGAGTCCGTTAGATTCAATTGACATCTCGACCATGTTCGGTCATAAATTAATCAAGATACACAAATAGGAAAAGAATAGTTTTGGACGACATATCAACGGGTATCTTATTTGCGCTACTCGCGTGTCTCATCGTAATTTCTGGTTATTTCTCTGGTTCTGAAACGGGCATGATGTCCCTGAACCGCTACCGTTTAAAGCATTTAGCCAGTACGGGCCATAAAGGTGCCAAACGCGTAGAAAAACTTCTGAGTCGCCCAGACAGATTGATCGGCCTCATTCTCATCGGCAACAATCTCGTCAACATTCTTGCATCTGCGATCGCTACGATTCTTGGTATGCGTATCTATGGGGATATCGGTGTTGCAATCGCAACCGGAGCCCTAACCCTAGTGATCCTCGTATTTGCTGAGGTTACCCCAAAAACCATCGCCTCACTTTTCCCAGAACGAGTGTCTTACGCCAGCAGTATTCTATTAATGATACTGATGAAGGTGCTGTCGCCACTGGTTATCTTGGTTAACTTTATTACTAACGGCTTCATACGTATCCTAGGTGTCAAAGCCAGCCATGATGCGACCGACCATTTGAGCTCAGAAGAGCTTAGAACCGTAGTAAATGAAGCGGGAACCCTGATACCTCAGCGTCACCAAGATATGTTGGTGTCTATTCTAGATTTAGAGCACGTCACCGTGAATGACATCATGGTGCCGCGTAATGAGATCACCGGTATCGACATCAATGATGACTGGAAGTCTATCGTCCGTCAGCTCACCCACTCTCCTCATGGTCGTGTAGTGCTATACCGCGATCAGATAGATGAAGTGGTTGGTATGCTGAGGCTGCGTGAAGCTTATCGCTTGATGCTTGAAAAGAACGAGTTCAATAAAGAGACACTGCTGCGTGCGGCAGATGAAATCTACTTTATTCCTGAAGCGACGCCACTCAATATTCAACTACTTAAATTCCAACGCAACAAACAGCGTATTGGCTTGATCGTCGATGAGTATGGCGATATCAACGGCTTGGTCACGCTAGAAGATATTCTTGAAGAGATCGTGGGCGAATTTACGACTTCTATTGCACCGAGCTTATCTGAAGAGATCACACCACAAAGTGATGGTAGCTTCTTGATTGAAGGCAGCGCTAATATCCGAGATATCAACAAAGGTTTGCAGTGGGCACTACCTACCGATGGACCAAGAACACTTAATGGTTTGATACTGGAGCATCTTGAAGATATTCCAGAGAGTCACCTGAGTGTTCAGGTTGCCAGTCATCCAATGGAAATTGTTGAGCTCGAAGAGAATCGCATCAAGCTGGTGCGTGTGTTTCCGCAGATCGTAAACGGATAGAGGCGACTCATTATATGAGAGTAACCCACTGAGTTACCAACTAAGTCCTTCTACAACAAAAGGCCCGGTTCATTGAACCGGGCCTTTTAGTCTCTAACTCGCCCTATCTAGGGAGCTATCAATGATTAGTCGATTTTAAGCTCTTGAAGCATTGACTCTGGCAGTGCCAGTTCATCATTTTTGTTTACAGAGATACCTGCAGCGATGATCGCGTTGGCGATATCTTTCGCTTCATCCAAAGAGTGCATTGCCGCAGTACCACATTGGTATTCGTTCAACTCAGGGATCTTATTTTGATTCTCAACTTTCAGTACATCTTGCATAGCCGCTAACCAACCGTCTGCCACTTGCTGCTCTGAAGGCGTACCAATTAGGCTCATGTAGAAACCAGTACGACAGCCCATCGGTGAAATATCGATGATCTCCACATCTGAACCGTTCAATTGATTACGCATGAATCCAGCGTATAGATGCTCTAGAGTATGGATACCTTTTTCAGATAGGATATCTTTGTTTGGTGCAGTAAAACGCAGGTCAAATACCGTGATGGTATCCCCTTTTGGGGTTTGCATTGTTTTCGCAACACGAACTGCCGGGGCGTTCATGCGTGTATGATCAACAGTAAAACTATCTAATAAAGGCATTGCTATTCTCCATGACGGTTGGCTTTAGAAAAACCAACTTCGATTGTCTTCTAGTTCTTTGCGGCACTGTTTAAGTTGCCAGCCATAATCTTTTGCTTGCTGTTCGACTTTGCGAGCCACCTTAATCAAAGATGGTTTGCTGTTATACGATTTACGCTTAAAACCACCGCGACCTTCATGATAAGCCAAGTACTGGTTATATGGGTCCCAAAGTGAAACCCCTAACTGACGACGCGTCTCGCTGGTGTACCAGCCAATAAACATCAGTGCATCGTCAAAGTTGGTTCTTGAACCACCATTGTTGGTTGCCTTTTGGAAATCTTCCCAAGCAGGATCTTGAGCTTGTGCATAGCCGTAGGCACTACTGACTCTTCCCCACGGTATAAAGCCAAGAATATAATCTTTTGGTGGGCGCGCATCATGACGAAAGCTACTCTCTTGTTTAACAAAAGCCATCGCTACGTTGATGGGCGTTCCCCACTCTTCTTGCATATCTAACGCATCTTCGTACCACGAAGGGTGCTCTCTAAAGATACTACAGATGTTACTTTGCTCTTTAGGCGGTGGTGTTGCACAGCCAACCAATAGGCTAGAGACAACACCAACAGTCACTACGGGCAGCCACTTTCCACTTACACGAGTGGACAGGCCTAATAAGGCTTGCTTCCTTTCCACCAAAGTCTCGCTATGCTTTTAAATACGAAAAATAATCCGTTAAGAAACTATCAAAATCTTGCGTGCTTGCTTCTTCACTTTGTTGCTGAGCGATCATTGAGCGTTGTACTTCCGCTTCCATCAACTCGGCTGAGTAAACTTTATATTGGTGCGCTTTGTGTTGTTGAGCGTAGGTTTTTCCTAACGCACAACCAACTTTACCCAAGCCACCTAATCTCTTGGTCTCTTCAAGTAGCTGACCTGAAATCGTCAATTCTGGGTTATCGATCCAAGCTTCAAGCGTATCGCATGTTTCTTGGTAAGCACGGCCACCTTGCTCTGCGTCCATCATTTCGGCAATAGAGCGTAGATCTTTGAAGACACGCTTCGCCCAGTCTTGCAGAGACAGTCTTTCGCCATCACAACCGATTTTCAGCTCTAGACCAACCTGACGACCTTCTAAGATCACCTTGTTCCAGTTATCGCGCCAGCATTCAAGTTCGCAGTTATCCATCTCAGCAGAGTCTGTTAACACACTCCAAGTTAGGAATAAATCTAAGAAGCGAACTTGTTGCTCATTGATACCAATTGAGCTGAATGGGTTTACGTCTAAAGAACGAACCTCGATGTACTCAACACCAGCACGAGCCAGTGCTTCAGATGGCTTCTCACCACTTTTCGCCACACGCTTAGGACGGATTGGAGCATAAAGCTCATTCTCAATTTGCAGTACGTTGCTATTTAGTTGACGGTATTCCCCATCAACCTTAGTGCCAATCTCAGCGAATTCTTCTGATGGTGTGCGAATCGCTTGATTCAAACCTTCAAGGTATTGGTCTAGGCTGTTGAAGCCAATCTTCAGTACACTTTGCGCACTGTTGGTGTAACCAAGGTCACTTAAGCGCAATGCCGTTGCTTTGGGTAGATACAGTGTTTCTCCAACCTTTTCAAAAGGTAGGTTGGTTTCTCTTCCTTTGATAAAAGAAGAACATAGCGCAGGTGAAGCACCGAAGAAGTATGGGATTAACCAACCAAAGCGGTAGTAATTACGAATCAAACCGAAGTACGCATCTGATTTAGCTTCGCAACGCGCTTCTTCGGTTTGCTCTCCAAACAGACTGTCCCAAAAGCTTTCTGGGAAAGAGAAGTTGAAGTGAACACCCGAAATAATCTGCATCAGACTACCGTAGCGACGCTTTAGGCCTTCACGATATAGCGTCTTCATCTTGCCGTTGTTAGAAGTACCGTATTGCGCAAGCTGAATGTAATCTTCACTCCCCACATAACAAGGCATAGAGAGTGGCCACAGCTTTTCGCCGTCTAACTTGGTTTGAGTGAAGTGATGGATATCAAACAACTGATTCAAAAGCGTCGGAACGTCGTTAGAAACAGGCGTGATAAACTCCAGTAGCGACTCAGAGAAATCGGTCGTTACCCATTCGTTCATCAACGCAGATCCTAAAGCCTTAGGGTGCGGCCCAGTAGCAAGATGCCCATCTTCCGTGTAGCGCAATGTTTCCCTTTCAACACCACGACCAAATTGAGAGAAGGTCTTAGGGTTGGTTGCAACTTGCTTTAGTCGCGCAGCAAAATCAGTCAAAATTCTGTTCACTTATCTTATATTGTTCTGATTAGAACTATCATAAATTAGGTTGGAGGAGAAAAGTAGAATCTCTTCCCTCCCCTTTTAATGTGTACTCTAACGAATGATTTCAAGCTCTTCTATTGGAATATCTAACTTTTCTAATTGAGGGCGCAGCGAAGTCGCGTCACCAACAACAATTATTTGATAATCATTCGGGTCAAACCATTTCTTCGAGAGCTCATTTAACGTCTCTTTTGAAACCGTTTCTACTATCTGGTTGCGCTGCTGTAGGTAGTCTTCATCAAGGCTCAGCGTAACAATATTACTCAACAATCCAGCCTTTTGACTTGGTGTCTCGTATTTAAGCGCATCTTGTTGACCGACGGCAAGGCGCATAAATTTCACCTCTTCGTCAGTTAATCCACTCTGACTAAATTCATTTAGCTCAGCAATAAACTCCTGAATCGATGGAACCGTCGCATTGGCTCTAACTTGAGCACTAAACACTACCGCACCAGTTTCACGCGTACTCGCAAAGTAACCGCTTGCACCGTAAGTGTAGGCCTTGTCTTCACGCAGGTTCTGGTTGATACGGCTATTGAAGTTACCGGCTAAATTAAAGTTAGCCAATTGACTTAAATACAATTCACCAGTCGCATCAAACGGTAACCCTTTACGAACTAAGCGTACAATACTTTGTGGTGCTCCCGGCTTATCCACTAAGTACAAGTTCTGGCCCGAAAGCTCCTTGATGATCTGTGGACGAGTGAGTGGTGCAGCGTCACCTTGCCATTCTTCAAAGAACTGAAGCTGCTTTCCAACCTCCTCCTTCGAGATGTCCCCTACAATAACAATATTAGCTCCCTCAGGAGTATAGTGCTGACTGTAAAACAGTTTTACATCGTCTAGAGTTAACGATTCTAGAGAGTCCTTAGTGCCATCACTCGCTCGACCAAAAATACTGCTACCGAACAACACTTCTCGGGTTGCTTGAGAAGCCATCCAGCTCGGTTGTTGATGCTGGTAGACTACGCCTTCTAACATCTGACTCTTAACGCGTTCGAAATCTTGAACATCAAACTTAGGCTCAAATAGAACTTCTTGCACGATCGCTAAGGTTTGAGGCAGGTTTTTCTCTAACGTCGAGACTGAAATATCTGTGGTATAGCTGCCAGCACTAATGCTAACGCTACTACCAAGCTTATCTAAGGTGGCCTGTAACTCTTCAACCGTTCGTTTAGTCGAACCTTCTTCCATCATCGATGCAGTTAGGTTCGCCAAACCCTCTTGACCTTTACCAACATAGCGCTCACCCGCAGGGAGTTGAATTTGTAGCTGCACTGTCGGCGTTTCGCTAGTCACAGTACCAATCAAGTCAGTACCATTAGCAAAATGCATGCGATACAGCTCAGGCATGGTCGCTTCAACACCAAAGTTCACTTCAGGCATCACGCTGCGATCAAATGTGTTCGGTGCCTTTCTGAAATCCAATTGTTCTTCTGTCACTTTGCTGTATTCAGGAAGGGTACGAGCCGGAGTGCTAAATGTAGCCTCGCGAACCGCTAAGTCGAGTTTTTTCTTAGGAACCACACTCAAGGTAACCTTGTGCTTACCTTCGATAAAATCTTGATACGCCTTGCTTACGCTTTCAGGGGTAACAGCTCGGATTTGATCGAGTTGTGATTCAATACGATCCGGTTGACCATAGAAGGTCTGATTCGAAGCCAGTTGTGACACTTTCCCTTTGACACTTTGCAGAGCGAAAACCGCATCCGCTTCAGCCATACCGGTAATTTGGTCTAAGCGCTCTTGTTCAACACCCTCTTTCGAGAACTGTTCTAAGGTATCCATCAACTCTTTGTTAAGAACCGTCAAATCACCTTTTTTACCAGAGTCGCCCATCGCATAAACATACATGGTACAAGCCAATTCAGCACAGTCATGGAATGAACCTGCACTCACCGCTTTTTGCGTCTTAACCAAGTTTTGATATAGGTAACTGTTGGTACCAGAACCTAAAACGTTAGACAGTGCATTTAACGAAGCTTGTGTTTCTTCACCACGATACGTCGTTGGCCAACCGACCAGTACCATCGGCTGACGAATATTATCTTTTAAGGTGATGTACTTATCTTCAGTCAGCACTGCAGGTTGTTTCTCAGCGGCCTTAACTTCAGGGCCTTGAGGGATTGGACCAAAGTACTTGTCAACCCACTCTAGCGTGTCATCAACATCGATATCACCACCGATAGTCAACACGGCATTATTGGGACCATACCAGCGTAGGAAGAAGGCTTTAAGATCATTAACATCCACACGGTCTAAGTCTTCAACATAACCGATTGGTTGCCACGAATACGGGTGCCCTTCAGGGTAAAGCGCTTCACCCATTCGCTCCCACATTAAGCCATAAGGACGATTTTCGTAGCTTTGAGCTCGCTCGTTCTTAACCGTGCCTCTTTGAACTTCAAATTTCTTCTGAGAAACCGCATCCAACAAGAAGCCCATGCGGTCCGATTCCAACCACAGCATTTTCTCTAGTTGATTAGAAGGAACGGTTTCAAAATAGTTGGTACGGTCACGGTTGGTGGTGCCGTTTAACGAGCCACCAGCCTCGGTAATGATCTTAAAGTGCTGTTGGTCACCGACGTTTTCAGAGCCTTGGAACATCATGTGCTCAAAGAAGTGAGCAAAGCCTGACTTACCAACCTGCTCACGTGCAGAACCTACGTGATAAGTGACATCAACATGCACCAATGGATCGGAATCATCAGGAGATAGAATAACGGTCAAGCCATTTTCAAGCTGATATTTCGCATACGGGATCACGACTTTATCTTTAGAAGGCTTAACTTCTTCTAATAAGGTGACACCTTCAGGTAGCGAAGAAAAGAAGGGTGTTGAGCTAGGTACATTGTAAGAACAGCCAGCAATGGCGATAAGAGAAAATGTACCAAGTAAAACCTTTTTCATAGGTTCTCCTTAGAAAAAACCGAAGTAAATAGCAGCAAGTAAGCTGTAGCGAGCGGCTTTGCCAATCGCTATCAAAATAACGCTAGGGATAAATTTCATTCTCAGCCAACCGGCAGCCAGACACAAAGGGTCACCAATGATGGGTAACCAACTGAATAACAGTGTCCAGTAACCATAGCGGCTCAGCCAAGCCATAGCCTTATGACCATGCTTTTCAGATTGAGTTCGATTAGGTAACCACAAACCAATCCAATAGTTGGTCAGGCCGCCTAAGGTATTACCAAGTGTCGCCAGAAGAATGATCGATGATGTTGAGAACTGATCTAAGCTCAAGGCTGCAACCAGGCTTGCTTCTGAACCACCGGGCAATAATGTGGCGCTCAAGAAGCCACTAATAAAGAGTACCCACAGCGCCGAGTCAGAGAACCACAGCGCTATGTTTTCAAATAGAGAATTAAAAAACTCTAGCACTGCATATCAACCTTCTTGCATTTTAAGTAGTACCTTGCCTCTGGTATGTCCGGTTTCAACCTGCAGATGAGCTGATTGCGCTTCGTCTAACTGGTAGATACCTTGAATTTCTGTTTTGAGCAATCCGACACTGACCATGTACAGCATAGTGTCCATTTGCTCTGGGTTTGGCTCAACCAGCATACCTGATGCAGTAAAACCTAATAATGTTGCTTTTTCGCAGATCAATTCAGCAGATAAAGTTGGGACTGTCACGACTCTTGCGCCATCTTTCAGACACTTCAATGCATCGAGAGCGGTATCGCCACCGACTAAATCAATCAACACATCGACATCGGAGACTCTTTCTGATGCTGGTGCAAATTTATAGTTAATCGCATGAGCGCCTAGCGTGGCTAAGTAATCAAGATTCGCTTCACTACACGTTGTATAAACCTCGGCTTTCGCTGCCACGGCGATTTGAACCGCTAGATGACCAACGCCGCCAGCACCCGCCAAGATGAGTACGCGATCGCCCTCTTTCACTTCCGCTTTATTGAGTGCCTGTGCTGCCGTTTGGCTGGCTAGTGGTAATGCGGCTGCTGCTTCTAGAGTGACCGAATCAGGAACCATGCTTAATGCCGCTTCTGGAACACACACATATTGGCTGTAACCACCACCTTGCAATGGAAAGCCAATAAAGCCTGCCACGTTATCACCAACAGTAAAACGCTCTGCCTGTTCGCCCAGCGTGACAATCTGCCCTGAAATGTCGTAACCAGGCACCCAAGGAAGGTTATCTTTGTTCTGAGCTGCAGCCCAACCAAGGCCAGCACGGGTTTTGACATCAATCGGATTAATGCCCGAAAAGGAAACTTTGACCAGCACTTCTCCCGCCTTTGGCTTAGGAATAACGTTGGTTTGAATACTTAGGTTTTCGACGCCGCCGAATTGAGTAATCGCAATCTGTTTGTTTTCCATTTCCACATTTCCTTGATTGATAAAAGCCCTAGTGAGCAAACACCCTAATTGATAAAAAGAAAGGGATGCGAAAGCATCCCTTTGACTATAAACCATTTAATAAGGCGAAGTTAACCGCTCATTCGTAAATTGACGACCAATTAACGTAACGAGCATGACCTAGTAACTCATTAGCCCACGAGAGCTAATAGAATACCTGCGGCAACCGCACTACCAAGTACACCTGCCACGTTCGGGCCCATCGCATGCATCAACAAGAAGTTTTGAGGGTTCGCCTCAAGACCAACCTTGTTTACAACACGAGCCGCCATCGGAACCGCTGATACACCAGCTGCGCCAATCAATGGGTTAATATCTTCTTTAGAGAAGCGATTAAGTAGCTTAGCCATTAATACGCCACCCGCCGTACCGATACTGAACGCCACCGCACCTAAACCTAAAATACCCAGTGTCTCTAAGTTCAAGAACGTATCCGCTTGAAGCTTAGAACCAACACCTAGACCTAAGAAAATAGTCACGACGTTAATCAGTTCGTTTTGAGCTGTTTTTGAAAGACGATCAACCACACCCGCTTCACGCATTAAGTTACCTAAACAGAACATACCCACTAGAGGTGTTGCTGAAGGTAGGAACAGAATCGTCATCAGCAATACAGCAAGCGGGAAAAGGATTTTCTCAGCTTTACCTACGTGACGTAACTGCGCCATTTTAATCTTGCGTTCTTCCGGCGTCGTTAGCGCTTTCATGATTGGCGGCTGAATAATAGGAACCAACGCCATGTAGCTATAAGCCGCTACCGCAATGGCACCTAATAAATCAGGAGATAACTTACTCGCCAAGAAGATCGCGGTTGGGCCATCGGCACCACCAATGATCGCAATTGACGAAGCATCGGCCATTGAGAATTCCATTCCTGGAACATAGTTCAGCAAGATCGCACCAAATAGCGTTGCGAAGATACCAAACTGAGCCGCAGCCCCTAGCCATAACGTTTTAGGGTTAGCTATCAACGCACCGAAGTCCGTCATTGCACCAACACCCATAAAGATCAGCAGTGGGAAAATACCCGTTTCAATACCAATGTAGTAAACGTAGTAAAGCAAACCACCTGGATCAGTAAACCCAGCATTTGGAATGTTTGCTAATACGGCACCAAAACCAATCGGCAGTAGAAGTAACGGTTCAAATCCTTTGCGAATTGCCAAAAACAACAGTAAGCAACCGACCAACATCATACAGATCTGGCCGAACTCAAAGTTAGCAATACCTGTTTCAGACCATAAGGTCATCAATCCTTCCATGGGACTCCCTTACGCTAAGCTTAGTAGTGGAGCGCCTACAGTAACTGCATCGCCTTCTTTAACATTCAACTCTTGAACGATACCACCACGAGCAGCACGAACTTCGGTTTCCATCTTCATCGCTTCCAAGATCAGTAGCACATCACCTTCAGCCACTTCAGCACCCGGCTGAACGATAACTTTGAAGATGTTGCCCGCTAACGGAGCTGGAACGGCTTCTGCATCAGAAGCCGCAGCAGGTGCTGCTTGAGCCGCTTGTGCAGGTTTCGCTGATGGAGATACCGATGTCAGTTCACCTTGAGGGCCAACTTCAACATCATAAACTTGACCATCAACCTTCACGCTGTAGCTTTCAATGCCGCCAGCAGCAGGTTGTGGTGCAGCTGCAACAGGAGCTGCCGTTTCTGCAGTTGGTGCAGGTTCAAATGCTTCAGGGTTACGACGGTTCTTAAGGAACTTAAGGCCGACTTGTGGGAAGAGTGCGTATGTCAGCACATCATCAACGGTATCTTCAGCGAGTGAAATGCCATCTGATTTCGCTTTTTCTAAAAGGTCAGTCGTTAACGTATCCATTTCAGACTTAAGTAAATCAGCAGGACGACACGTGATTGGCTCAGCACCATCTAATACTTTCGCTTGCAGTTCAGCATCAACCTCAGCAGGAGCTTGACCGTATTCGCCTTTCAGTAGACCCGCAGTCTCTTTAGTGATGCTCTTATAGCGCTCACCGGTTAAGACGTTGATAACTGCTTGAGTGCCCACGATTTGAGAAGTAGGTGTTACCAAAGGAATGTAACCCAACTCTTTACGTACGCGCGGGATCTCTTCAAGCACTTCGTCCATACGATCGGCTGCGCCTTGCTCTTTAAGCTGACCTTCCATGTTGGTTAACATGCCGCCAGGAACTTGAGCGATCAAGATGCGAGAATCGACACCTTTTAGCTGACCTTCCCATTTCGCGTACTTTTTACGTACATCACGGAAGTAAGCCGCGATGGGTTCGATCTGATCAAGCTTAAGATTGGTGTCGCGCTCTGTGCCTTCCAACATAGCAACAACCGTTTCGGTTGGTGTATGGCCGTAAGTACAGCTCATAGAAGAGATTGCGGTGTCTAGAATATCAATACCAGCTTCAACAGCTTTAACGGCTGTAGCGGTTGATAGACCCGTTGTCGCGTGGCTATGCAGCGCTAGAGGTACATCACAAGACGCTTTGATGCGAGTAATTAGCTCTTCCGCTTCATAAGGCTTTAATAAACCTGACATATCTTTGATACATAGTGAATGACAGCCTAGGTCTTCCAAGCGCTTAGCCAAATCAACCCACGTATCTGAGTTGTGTACTGGGCTGGTTGTATAAGACAACGTACCTTGAGCGTGGCCGCCAACATCGATCGTTGCTTTCACGGCCGTTTCAAAGTTACGAACATCATTCATCGCATCAAAAATACGGAATACGTCCATGCCGTTCTTGTGGGCACGTTCAACAAACTTTTCAACTACGTCATCCGCGTAGTGGCGGTAACCTAATAAATTTTGACCACGCAGTAGCATCTGCATTGGTGTGTTTGGCATCGCTTTTTTCAGCTCACGCAAACGCTCCCACGGATCTTCTCCAAGAAAACGGATACACGAATCAAACGTCGCGCCACCCCAAGTCTCTAAAGACCAGTAACCGACTTTATCCAGTTCTGCCGCAATAGGCAGCATATCTTCGATACGCATACGTGTAGCAAATAGTGACTGGTGCGCGTCACGAAGTACCACATCAGTGATAGCTAGTGGTTTAGACATGCTCATAAACTCCTTTTTAATCCTTTAAATGCTACTTAGCAGTAGACGCACGGTATTGGTGAACCGCGGCCGAAATTGCTGCCACTACCTGTGGACTAACAGCAGAAGGGTTTGATTGTGATTTTTTAATTTTTTTAGGTGCTGCGATCGGTTCAGGTACTTCTTCTGGTACCAGTTTTGACATCAACCGAACGAGGTAAACTAGAATAGTTAGGAAAATAAAGACAACGGACATTCCCGTTATCATTAGAGTTGCTGCATCTCCTAGCAGGCTTCCAATATTAGTCATGTTGCTTCCTTTCTTCGTCATCCTGACATAGGTGCAGGATTTCAGCGAATAGTGATCCCGACCCATGGATTATCTCGATTGGTAAAAGTTTGTCAATTTTGTTTAAGGTTCTGTTACGGATAACGCACACATAAGGTTAATTATTCGCCTATCAGATCACATAAATCTGTCAAATGAGTCATTTTTAGATATTTAAACTGTGACTTAAACGGGGCTTTTCTGGGAAATGATATGAGAAAGGTGGAATAACAAAGAAGCAACCAAGAATTACTTTAAATACAACAAGTTAAAAACACCTTAAATTTAACATTGTTGCAACAAATTTATAGCAGACATAAAAAAAGCCTCGTAAAAACGAGGCTTTCTCTAATAATGTGGTGCGCCCTGGAGGATTCGAACCTCCGACCGCCTGGTTCGTAGCCAGGTACTCTATCCAGCTGAGCTAAGGGCGCAACGGTTTCGATATTGAGCTGTTAGTTAAGACAATAAAGCAGTTAAAACTAAACATTCAACATCAGGATTAATGAAAACCCTAAATAGTGGTGCGCCCTGGAGGATTCGAACCTCCGACCGCCTGGTTCGTAGCCAGGTACTCTATCCAGCTGAGCTAAGGGCGCAACGGTTTCGATATTGAGCTGTTAGTTAACGCAATAAAGCAGTTAAACTAAACATTCAACATCAGGATTAATGAAAACCCTAAATAGTGGTGCGCCCTGGAGGATTCGAACCTCCGACCGCCTGGTTCGTAGCCAGGTACTCTATCCAGCTGAGCTAAGGGCGCACGGTATCTTCAAGTGAAGAAGTTGTGAAATATATCACATTCTTGTTTCTACGAAACAAAAAAAAGGCCATAGGCCTGTAATGAATGGCGGTGAGGGAGGGATTCGAACCCTCGATGCGGCTACAAACCACATACTCCCTTAGCAGGGGAGCGCCTTCGGCCACTCGGCCACCTCACCTAATTCATTATTCTTATCCATTACTTCTTAACAAAGTAATCTAAAGAATGGTGCGCCCTGGAGGATTCGAACCTCCGACCGCCTGGTTCGTAGCCAGGTACTCTATCCAGCTGAGCTAAGGGCGCACATTGTTACTTCTGTGTTTGCTTGCAAATTCAAACGTGCAAGAAATGGCGGTGAGGGAGGGATTCGAACCCTCGATGCGGCTACAAACCACATACTCCCTTAGCAGGGGAGCGCCTTCGGCCTCTCGGCCACCTCACCGTCTTGCGGAGGCACATATTACGTTTTACCGAAAATATGTCAAACACTTTATTGAAAAAAACCGGACAAAAACATTCAACCGTTTGCAATTTAATCAAAGCGCTTGCAAATTGAACTTATAACATCCAATTAGCGCTTTTTCCCTTAAAAATTAAGGTGAAAGATTGGCAATATTTAACAGCGGAAAACAATTATCTAATTTATCTCGCAGTAAGTGTCACTGCTGTTTGCACCATACTACGGGATGCTCTATTTCACCATAGGGTAAGTCAGTAAAACTTGAACTATGGCAAACAAATATCACGATGCCTCAATAAGAGTTAACTCAGGCGGCGTAGCTTTTCGATATCAAGCATTCAGCCTAGCATCTAGAACCAAGCCAGTTATTGAACTAACCAATCACTAAGTTGTGATTTTGCTCTCCCAAGATCAAAAAAGGCTAGCAACAATGCTAGCCCCTCTTCTACGCAAAAGTATTAGTAGTTGCCAGATGCAACGTTACCATTACCTTTTTCAGCTTGAATGCGCATGTAGATCTCTTCACGGTGAACAGATACTTCTTTAGGTGCGTTAACACCAATACGTACTTGGTTACCTTTAACGCCTAGTACAGTAACTGTTACTTCATCACCAATCATCAGTGTTTCGCCAACACGGCGAGTCAAAATTAGCATTCTTTGCTCCTTGAGTAATCTCTAAATTTATCTAGCTACGAGAGCATTATCCAACAAAAGTTATATTTTCGTAAACTATCGATTGAGTTTATTTAACCAAAATGCACTTCTTTTTTAAGATAACCCTGTGTTTCACGCGCTACGATGTATGCATTGTGTAATATGTTAGCAGCCATATCGACTTGCGTTGGTGATATCACCAAAGTTAAAGACTGCTGCTGCAATAAGTGATGTTGTACATCAATTTCGCCTTCAGACAACAATCCATGTGAACTGACCACAATTTCTTGTGTTCGGCTTCCTACCACAGTTAACAAACTAACATATTCACTATTACGGATTTTTTCAGCAAAAACTAGTTTTAATTTAGCACTTATGTCCGGTTTGATAATGAGCGCTGCCCGTTCTGTTTCCTCGATCACACTACAGACTTCGATCCCTAACAACTGACAATGCGACATGAGAGACGGTAAATCTTGATTCAAACACTCGATGCGAACCATATCTCTTTCAATGGCTATCCCAGCAATATCATTCAAACAGTCATTACCCGCGATAAGAGTTCCCTCGCCTTCTTCAAAGCTCGAAAGCACTCTCAATGGTACATTGTGTCGCCACGCATGCTGAACACATGGAAGGTGCAAAACCTTAGCGCCTCTGCGAGCCATTTCTTCCATAGAAGGAAAGTCTAAGGTATCTAATTTCTTAGATTGCTTAACGACTCTAGGGTCGCAGGAATATACGCCATCAACATCGGTATAAATCTGACACTCTTTCGCTTGCAGCGCGCCCGCTAATGCAACAGCCGTGGTATCTGAACCACCTCGCCCTAAGGTTGTGATATCACCTTTCGCGTTAACGCCTTGAAAACCTGCAACAATGACAATCTGGTCATCATCTAACAGCGCTTTAATAGGAGCAGTATCAATACGCTCAATCGTCGCATTATTATGATTAGAATCGGTGTGTATCTTGGCTTGATAGCCTGTCATCGATGTCGCTTCATAACCCAACTTGTGCAACGTCATCGCTAACAAAGCCATGGAAACTTGTTCTCCAGCCGTTAACAGCACATCCAACTCTCTAGCATTTGGTACGCTATCAACTTGTGAAGCTAAGTTAACTAACCGATTTGTTTCACCTGACATAGCAGAAACGACAACTAGGATCTGGTTCCCTTCATTTTTCGCTTCAATGATTTTTTCTGCTACATGATGGATTCGTTCTATTGAACCCACCGACGTTCCACCAAATTTCTGCACGATAAGAGGCATTTTCACCCTTCCTCACCTTCCCAAGACCAATGTCTATATATGACAAAAAAACACATACTCCGCGTCATGGCGAAGCAATAAAAAATTAACCAAGGAGTCTAACGTTACCATTAGACTTCTTGGTTAATCTCAATCAAACCTTTTTCAGACGTTCTTGCATTAGGCAAAATAAAAGATGCCCAATCAGTTGATTGGGCATCTTTGTATCAATTACTTAAGCTTAAAGACGCTCTTCTAGCCAAATACGTACCGATTTAAGCGCTTCAGGTAGTGCTTCAACGTCTGTACCACCCGCTTGAGCCATATCTGGACGACCGCCGCCTTTACCGCCAACTTGCTCAGCAACCATCTTAACGAGGTCACCGGCTTTTACTTTGCCGATAAGGTCTTTGGTTACGCCAGCAATTAAGCCAACTTTACCGTCTGCTACGTTCGCAATCAGGATGATGCCGCTACCCACTTGGTTTTTAGCATTATCAACCATAGTACGTAGGTTCTTGTTGTCTGCGCCTTCAATTGCAGCAACCAGAACTTTAGTACCAGAGATGTCTTCCACTTTACCCATGATGTTTTCGCCTTCAGCTGCAGCCATCTTTTCTTTGAGCAGTTGGATTTCTTTCTCTAGCGACTTCGCTTTCTTAGCTGATTCAGCCAATTTCTCTTCGTAAGCGTTATTCTGAGCATCAACTGCATCTAGAGCAGCTTCACCCGTTACCGCTTCAATACGACGAATACCCGCAGCGATACCACCTTCAGAAGTGATCTTAAATAGACCGATATCACCCGTGTTGCTCGCGTGGATACCACCACAAAGCTCAGTAGAGAAATCGCCCATAGACAGAACGCGAACTTCATCATCGTACTTCTCGCCAAACAGTGCCATCGCACCTTTTTCTTTCGCTGACTCGATGTCCATGATGTTCGTTTCAATCACATGATTCTTACGAACTTGTGCGTTAACTAGACGCTCTACTTCTTTAATCTGTGCAGGTGTTACCGCTTCAAGGTTAGAGAAGTCAAAACGTAGGTTGTCTGGCTTAACTAAAGAACCTTTCTGAGCAACGTGCTCACCTAGCACTTCGCGCAATGCAGAGTGAAGTAAGTGAGTTGCAGAGTGGTTTAGTGAGATAGCAGCACGACGCTCAGCATCAACGCGCGCTTCTACTTTATCGCCTTGAGCAAATACGCCTTCAACTAGCTCGCCGTGGTGTGCAAATGCATTACCTAGCTTCTGAGTGTCTTGTACTTTGAATAGACCCGACGCAGTGCTTAGCGTACCAGCGTCACCACATTGACCGCCTGACTCAGCGTAGAATGGTGTCTCTTCAAGGATGATGATTGCTTTGTCGCCAGCCGATAGTGAAGATACCTCTTCGCCGTCAACGAATAACGCAGAAATCTCACCCGCACCTTCAGTACCTGTGTAACCACAGAACTCAGTGTTCGTGTCTACTTTGATCGTTGCGTTGTAATCAGTACCGAACTGACCCGCTTCACGTGCACGCTTACGCTGTGCTTCCATCGCCTTCTCAAAGCCTGCTTCATCGATAGTAAAGTCGCGTTCACGAGCTACATCGTTAGTAAGGTCAGCTGGGAAGCCGTATGTATCGTAAAGTTTGAAGACTGTTTCACCGTCAAGCTCTTTGCCTTCAAGTGCGTCTAATGCGTCGTTAAGGATAACCATGCCACGCTCTAGCGTGCGACCAAAGTTCTCTTCTTCGATGCGAAGTACTTTTTCAACAAGCTCTTGCTGTTTCTTAAGCTCTTCAGCCGCAGAACCCATCACTTCAGCCAGAACACCCACAAGTTTGTGGAAGAACACGCCTTGTGCACCAATCTTGTTACCGTGACGAACTGCACGACGAATAATACGACGTAGAACGTAGCCACGACCTTCGTTTGAAGGCATTACACCATCAGCGATTAGGAATGAACAAGAACGGATGTGGTCAGCAATAACGCGTAGAGATTGGTTAGATAGATCGTCGTGACCCACTACTTCTGCTGTCGCTTTGATTAGCTTTTGGAATACATCAATTTCGTAGTTAGAGTGAACGCCCTGCATGATTGCAGAGATACGCTCAATACCCATACCAGTATCTACAGCTGGCTTAGGTAGCGGTTCCATAGTGCCGTCAGCGTGACGGTTGAACTGCATGAATACGTTGTTCCAAATCTCGATGAAACGGTCACCATCTTCTTCAGGTGTACCAGGACGACCGCCCCAGATGTGTTCACCGTGATCGTAGAAGATTTCAGTACATGGACCACAAGGACCTGTGTCACCCATTGTCCAGAAGTTATCAGATTCAAACTTCTTGCCGCCTTCTTTGTCGCCGATGCGAACAATCTTGTCAGCTGGGATGCCCACTTTCTTGTTCCAGATTTCGAATGCTTCGTCATCTGTCTCGTAAACCGTTACTAACAGGCGATCTTTTGGCAGACCTAGTGTTTCAGTCAGGAATTCCCAAGCAAACCCAATCGCTTCTTCTTTGAAGTAATCGCCAAAGCTGAAGTTACCTAGCATTTCGAAGAATGTATGGTGACGAGCCGTGAAACCTACGTTTTCAAGGTCATTGTGTTTACCACCCGCACGTACACAACGCTGAGCCGTAGTTGCTCGAGTGTAGGCACGTTTTTCGGCGCCTAAGAAGCAATCTTTGAATTGGTTCATACCTGCGTTAGTAAATAGCAGGGTTGGATCGTTATGTGGAACTAACGATGAACTGTCTACGATTTGGTGTTCTTTGCTCTCAAAGAACTTAAGGAACGCGTTGCGAACCTCATCAGTGCTCATGTACATGCAGCTCTTCCTGAAAATAGTCGAGTTAGAATTTTGCCGTATTGTAGATCATGGTTAAGGCTTCGACTAGTTTTCTTGTAGAAAAGACACCCTTGGGCAGGGTTTTAGTTGGAATTCGATAAAATGAAGAATATTCCACTAGCTCAGGCAGAGAACATACAAAGAAAATGGATGAGACAGGAGAGAGTTGTTCTTAAAGACTAAGGTACACGGAGGGTAAATAACTGCCGTTAACGCTTGGTACAAATGTGATTGAACTGTTCACTATTACTGGATGAATACAAATAAAGAAAATCACCATCTAGCTCAATGTCATATTGGATAGTAAACCCTTTATACAAAGACTGATTACGATTAATCATGTCATCAGGGTGCTTATGTCTGAAGTTCACTTCATTAAAAACCATCTCTAGGTGGTTATCATTCAGCGTATATTTCCCCACAAATACAACTTCAGCCGTTTCAACTGCGCCCTGTTGATTCAGGGTTTGAATTCTATCGCTGACAAAAAAATCTTCGTCTGAGCTAAATGAATACAGCATAAATTCATTTAATTCGGAGTATTGTGCATACGATGGTGTGACAAATCCCATTTGCTTGAAATTGCATGCCCACTGACTCCCTCGCAAAGCTAGTGGAGGCGTGAGCAACACGATGGCGAGAATAATCATCCCTATCGTTGAAACCGTAACAAAAATGGCTAACTTTACTTTTATCAAGGAAGAACACCGATATCTAATTCAATAATCCAATTCACTCGTTGGAGATTGTTCTACAAATAACTGAATTATAAGCGTAGACCGAATTGAGCTTGGGTTCTCAAAAAAGAAATCAACTTGTTATCGTTATGCGTAAAGTAATGAAACCTTGGTGCCCAAAATTCACCAAGGTTTCAAATCATCATTAAGCCTTTAAAGCTTCAATGATAGCGCTGTAGTTTGGCTCTTCAGTCACTTCAGCAACCAATTCACTGTGCACAACAACATTGTTTGCATCCAACAAAATAATTGCACGAGCTGACAAACCAGACAGAGCATGCTCTTCAAATTGAGTACCAAATGCTTTTAATAGCTCAGGGTTCTTAAATACTGATAGCTGCTCAACGCCTGTCACTGCTTCTTTCTCTTGGAAACGAGCAAGTGCGAATGGCAGGTCTGTTGAAACCGTGTAGATATCTACAGAATCTGATTTCAGTTCCGATAATTCAGAGATCGCCTTAGTACTGCTTGAGCATACTGGCGTATCAACACTTGGGAACAAGTAAATCAGTTTAAACCCAGCCGTTTTGTCTGAGATAGTTAACGGAGCTAGCGATACTGTTGTCATCGAAGGTGTTGTCAGTACTTCGCCCTTTTGTGGGAAATCACCCGCTAGTGCAATCTTGTCGCCTAAAAATGTCACTGTGTTCATTATTTCTTCCTTTCAATGTAATTATAATATTGCCGATCTAGCTGACTGTGTTGCCTTTATCTAAAGACATTCAAATCAAACATGAACATCTTTAATTTATATTTCACTTAGAGATTGAACCTCAAGAGTCAGCGCAAATGTCTGACAATCTTCAAATCCAAATCCAACGCTTAGACAATCTCAATTACTTTTCTGATTGAAGTTAGGATAGGCACGGCATCATCAAAACCAACAGAAAGTGAAAAATCGATCTCTTCATCGATATATTGTTGTGCAACCTTTACTAAGGTCACCTTATCGCCTTGCTCAAGGCTTTTATCAGTGTCGGTAAAAATCTTTATTAAAGACTTAACGACATCCAATTGAAAAGACTCAACGGAGGTCACTTCTTTATACTCTTCCAGCAGGGTCTTCACTGATTCCGAGTTTTTCTGTTTAATTTCGGGCATCCTATTTACCTATAAAACAACGATTAGTAATCGAGCTATCATCAAAACTCGAGGCGGCATAACGTTAGCAACCACCTTTGGCTTTCGCTACAAACCATTGCCAAATAAAAATATAACCAGATAACTAAATGTAATTTTTATATAACCAATGACGTTTTACAGTTACAGACTGGCCTCCTATGCTTAAAGTACCGCCCGCAAAAGCCAACATGAAAACGTCATACAAGCCCATGAATCACAAAAGCAATATCACTGACCAAATCGTTATCAATAATAAAATGAGGACGATCACACAGACGCTATCTGATACCACGATCAGCATGCGCCCATTGCCGTTTAAGGTGCTTGTATATCTGTTAGAGCACCAAGGTCAGTGCATATCTCGAGACGAATTATTTGAAGAGTGTTGGCAAGGTGTACTAGTAACCGACCAGTCCCTGACCAACACCATTAGTTACATTAGAAAGGTCATCAAAAATTTAGACACTGATGAGTTAAAGCTCAAAACAATATGCAAGAAAGGGTACTCACTTTCAGTCACCCCAAATAAGCAACCTCAAGCATCAAAGCCGCCTCAAACTGAAAACCGAGATGTGTCAGAAGCAACGCCTGAGAATGGTGTTTTAGGTGATGCATTAGGAGTTGGGGTTGAAGTAGAAGCAGAAGCAGAAGCAGAAGCAGAGAGAAACACCTATCACCCACAACAACCAATCAACGAAGAACAAACCAACCCAAGGTTCCCTCATCAATTTGCGATAAGTTTATGCGCTCTATGGTTTGGCATCATTCTGATCGCCTATTACTTTATTCACTACAACAATGAACAAGCGCCATTCCTAAATAAAGAGAGCTACCAACCCTATCAATTCGGCAGTGCGACGCTTTATCTCAGTGACGATTCGCAGAAGGTATCTTCAACTGAAATGAAGGCCTATATAAATGGATTGGAACTGGCACAATGCAATGTGAAAAGTATCTACATTCGAGTGAGTAATTCAGCATACAGAGACAACATTGCTTCGATGTATGCCTTTGTCTTTACCAACAATAGAAAAAGCCAAAACATATTTAAGCAGAAGTTAGATAACATCAATATCTACCACTCCATCATTACACCGTTACTGAACTCTTTTTACTGTAAGGGTAAGCCTCAAAAGTGATTAGGGTTTAGGGGATGGAGAAATGAAATCACACGATACAACTCAAGGCTAAATCAGCCCCAAAAAAAAAGCCCCACATAAAATATGCGAGGCTTTCTACTCTTTCAAAACGAATGTTTCTTTAAAACATCCGTTCTATAAACGTTAGCTTATAGCTCTTCGTTTTCTTCTTCTTTCTCTGCGCCTTTCTCTTCAAGAACAGCAGGAGTCAGTAGCAATTCACGAAGCTTAGTGTCAAGTTCCAGAGCGATCTCTGGATTTTCACGTAGGTGCTTACAAGAGTTCGATTTACCTTGGCCGATCTTATCGCCTTTGTAGCTGTACCAAGCACCCGCTTTCTCTACTAGCTTATTCTTAACACCTAAATCGATAAGCTCACCTTCTCGGTTGAAGCCTTTGCCGTAAAGGATTTGAGTTTCAGCTTGTTTGAATGGTGCAGCAATCTTGTTCTTAACAACCTTGATACGAGTCTCGTTACCAACAACTTCATCACCATCTTTGATTGCACCAGTACGGCGAATATCAAGACGAACAGATGCGTAGAACTTAAGTGCATTACCACCTGTTGTTGTTTCTGGGTTACCGAACATTACACCAATTTTCATACGAATTTGGTTAATGAAGATAGCCATACAGTTAGACTGCTTAAGGTTACCTGTTAGCTTACGCATTGCTTGAGAAAGCATACGTGCTTGCAGACCCATGTGGCTATCGCCCATTTCGCCTTCGATCTCAGCTTTAGGTGTTAGTGCAGCAACCGAGTCAATAACAAGAACATCGATAGCACCTGAACGAGCCAGTGCATCACAAATTTCTAGAGCTTGTTCACCTGTATCTGGTTGAGACACAAGCAAAGCGTCGATATCAACACCCAGCTTTTGAGCGTAGATAGGGTCAAGTGCGTGTTCCGCATCAACGAATGCACACGTTTTGCCCACTTTTTGCGCTGCAGCAATAAGCTCAAGCGTTAGCGTTGTTTTACCTGATGATTCTGGACCGTAAACTTCAACGATACGTCCCATCGGTAGGCCACCAGCACCTAGTGCGATATCTAGAGATAGAGAGCCAGTAGAAATAGTTTCTACGTCCATTGTACGGTTATCACCAAGACGCATGATCGAACCTTTACCAAATTGCTTTTCAATCTGACCAAGGGCTGCGGCTAACGCTTTTTGTTTATTCTCGTCCATTTCTATCTCCACATAATCGGTTGTCTCAACAAGCGACTTAGAATCTATTTCTAACCCACAAAGGGGTGACTAATTGGCTTTTATTATACTGTTGATTCATACAGTGTCCATACCTGTATGAAAATAATTTGTACAAATGTTACTTGTCTTCCATTGATAGGTAATCATAAATAACTTGCAGGGCATGGTGCGTGGCCTGTTGGCGTACTTGTGATCTATCGCCTGTAAATACATGTGTTCCTACTTTATTCCATCCATTTGTAGCCTTCCAAGCAAAACACACGGTCCCTACCGGCTTATCTTCCGTGCCACCACCTGGGCCAGCAATGCCGCTGATCGATACAGAAATAGTACCGTTTGAATGTTGCAGTGCCCCGTGAGCCATTTCTATAACCACCGGCTCACTTACGGCGCCAAATTCAACTAAGGTTTCAAGCTGAACACCAATCATCTCTTGTTTTGCTTCATTACTGTAGGTCACGAAAGCACGGTCAAACCAAGCCGAGCTACCCGCAATATCGGTTACCGCGCTAGCAACGCCACCGCCAGTGCAAGATTCAGCCGTCACTAATACATGTTTATGTTTCGCAAGTAAGTGTCCGAGTTTTTCACTAAGAGCTTGAGTCGTCTGCATCTTTGGCTTCCCTTATCTAGATGTATATCATTTGGATTTGCATCTTTTCGCATGTGTCGCTTTTCGCACGAAACGCTTTCACGTATCCTAAGCCGCAATCATAGACAGGATCTTAAGGGCTAAGCGGTTTATTTAGATAGAAAAAAGGCTTCATT